>JBPYDQ010001146.1:0-3730 GCA_051986135.1 Terriglobales bacterium
GCGCTCAACCAAGACCCGGCTTCCGCTTGCGCCTGATATCGTAACTTCTAGTTTATTAGAACCGTTGGGTCATCAACCGGTCATTCTGTGCGCCCCCAAAAATGTTCGGAACGCCACGCACCCTCCATGGCTCGAGTCTTCTTTCCGCTCAACGCTCTCTTGACCTCCTCCGATTATGAAAGCCGCCGTACTTCATCATTATGACACTACTCTTACAAATCCGGACTTCGTCGCTTGGGAGGAGGTGCCGGAACCAAAAATAGAAAAGCAAACTGATGTACTCGTTCGAGTCGGCGGCGCCGGCGTTTGCCGTACCGACCTTCATGTGATCGAGGGCATTTGGCGGCAAAAAGTGGATGTGAAATTGCCGTATGTCATGGGACACGAAAACGCCGGCTGGGTTGAAGAGACGGGCAAGGCAGTCGAAGGCTTCAAAAAGGGTGATCCCGTTATTTGTCATCCGCTCATTTCAAACTGCCAGGCTTTGGCGGCACGGCGCGGTCATGATATGCATGTCGAAGGCAGTGAATTCCCCGGCATCAGCACGAATGGGGGCTACGCGGAATTGCTGCGGACCGGTGCGACCTCGTTGATCAAGTTGCCGCGGACATTATCCCCGAAAGATGTGGCTCCGCACGCGGACGCGGGTCTGACCGCGTACCACGTGGCAAAAAAGGCGGCCCAGCATCTTCTCCCGGGTGAGCGCGTGGTGGTGATCGGCGTGGGAGGATTGGGGCATATTGGGATACAAGCCTTAGCCGCTCTCTGCTCCGCTGACATCATTGCCCTTGATCGGTCCGATATGGCTTTAGCCCTGGCCGAGGAGTGCGGTGCTCATCACACGGTAAAAGCCGACGAAAACCAGGTCGAAGCCATCCGGACATTGACGGACGGCAAAGGGGCAGAAGCAGTGATTGACTTCGTTGGAGAAGGCAATTCGATCGCCAACGGCTTAGCAATGACCCGGAACAACGGAGCCTACTATATCGTCGGTTACGGCGGCGAAATCAAGATTTCTGCAATCGACATGATCACCACGGAACGGAGGATCATCGGCAACCTGGTAGGGAACTACGCAGAACTAGTCGAATTAATGGAGTTAGCTAATCGGGGCAAAGTCCATCTGGCCACCCAACATTACAAATTGAATGAAGCCAACCGGGCACTAAACGATCTCCATCATGGTAAGGTGAAAGGTCGTGCGGTTTTGGTTCCTTAATTCCACAACTAACTGGAGCATTTACTATGTTCACTACAAAATCTGGCGAAAATATCTTTATTGTCGACGCCCACACTCATTTGTGGGATGGCAGTCCAGCTAACCAGAAGAACATTCATGGGAAACAATTTATTGACTGCTTTTACGACTATCATCATTTGGGCCCGGATTCTTATGTCTGGCCAAAGGAAAAATTTGAACGGTATACCGAAGAGGATTTTGTCAAGGACGTCTTCAGGGATGGCTACGCTGACATGGCCATCTTCAATCCTCAATACCTGGGCGATTTTTATCACAACGGATTTTCCGATATCAAAAGAAACGAGGCGTTCCGGGCGCAACAGCCGGATCGGATCATTGCTAATGGTTTTTGGGACCCGCGCAACGGCGAGTTGGGCCTTGAGCAACTTGAGCGGGACGCGAAGACCTACAATTGGAAGGGTGTGAAACTGTATACCGCCGAATGGAAAGGCGATTCCAAAGGCTGGAAACTTAGCGATCCCTGGGCCTACAGGTATTTTGAGAAGAGCCTGGAACTTGGCATTAAGAATATGCACGTTCACAAGGGACCAACAATTCGACCGCTGAACATGGATGCTTTTGCCGTGGATGACGTAGACGATGCGGCGACCGAGTTCCCCGATCTCAATTTTATCGTGGAACACGTGGGCCTGCCGCGTCTCGAGGATTTCTGCTACATCGCTGCTCAGGAACCAAACGTTTATGCCGGTCTCGCTGTAGTGACCGCATTAATTCACCGGCGGCGACAATACTTTGGGGAGATCCTCGGGGAACTGCTCTTTTGGCTGGGACCCGACCGGATTCTTTATGGCAGTGACTACGGCATCTGGAGCCCGAAATGGATTGTGGAGGAGCTTATGGACTTTGAGTTACCGGAGGATGTAGCGGCGGAAACGGGCCAATCTCTTACCCTCGCGGTTCGTCGGAAGATCATGGGTGAGAATGCGGCTCGCCTCTATAACATCGATATTGCCGAGCGCTGTAAGAAACTTGGCTTGCAGATACCTGCGAAAGCCGAGCCCGCTGCAGCTGTGGCATAGTTAAATTGGGTCCCCGCCTGAGTACATCGCTTATGGTTACATCGCCTCCTTCTTCTGCTGGTGATCGAAGCGCGGAAGTCTTGTCGGCACTCGGTACGGTTACCGACCCAGAAATAGACGAGTCGGTAACATCGCTCGAATTTATTACCTCCGTGCAAATCGAGCCTGGGAATGCCGTTCGAATCGAGTTCCGGTTGCCAACGTATTGGTGCGCTCCAAACTTCGCCTTCCTGATGGCCAGTGATATGCGGGACGCCATCGCAGAACTGTCCTGGGTAGAGAAGGTAACGGTTGAGTTGCTCGATCACTTCAGCGCGGATCTCATCAATCGCGGGGTGGCTGCCAGGCAAGACTTCCGCGACGCCTTTCCCGGTGAGACCGACGACGATCTTAGCGCGATCAGGAAAAAGTTCCTGGAAAAAGCTTTTGAGCGACGCCAGGAACTGCTGGTCCGGTACTTGTTGCGGAGCGGCTATGACGCAAGCTGGATCTCCCGGGCAAGCTCGTGGGAACTCGCGCGCACACAACTTACTGACGAAGGCATCGCCTTGCGCAGGCTCTATGTCTTCATCTGGAGAAGAATCTTTGCCGGCCTGGGCGAGGAAAACCTGGCCTTCACGACTGTTGCCGGCGCGCCGCTGGAAGCGAGCGAATTACCCGGCTATATACGGAAAGTTGCTTTGGTCCGTCGCAATGCCGAGTTCAACGGCGCCATCTGTCGCGGCTTGCTCGCGGCCAGAAACAGCCAGTTGGCAGCATAAAAACCAGGGCATCAAATGGAAACGGAATCGCCTCAAAGACCATATCATCGGGAAGGAGAACTCGCACTTATGTTGAAGGCGAAATCACCAGCAGCGCTAAGAAAGAGGCGAGTAAGATGTTTCTCACGGTCAGGTGGTTTGACAAAGAGAATAGAGTCGTCGCAACAAGCACTACCCACGTCAAGAGCCTTGCACCCGGCGAGACCCTCCCGGTTCAGACCTACACCGACAAAAACCCAGAAATCGTTCGGTACGAGGTTACCATGAAAAGTGTACGCGAATAACGCTTCGCACATCACTGGAGTCAGCAAAATAAATGCCGCTGTAATGCGTTTCTTGGTTATTGCGATCAGGGCGGGGCTATTCACTTGAATGCGAATCCGTCCTAAGTGCGAAGTGTTTGACGGAACATTCTTCGATGAGTTCGGAATATCCGGGCGGGAGGAACGAACTCTTCCAATCGTCGCCGAAGCGCGCCTTAACAGCGTTTGGATCGCGCCAGACAGAAACGAATAGAAAGACATCATCTTCGTCTGAAACGCTCTTGCCGAAGAAGTGTCCTTGATTTCCCGGTTGGTTTCTAACGACATCGACGGATGTCGTGGCAAATTTCTTCGCCAGCGAATCGGCACAACCTGGTTTGGCGCGAGCTTCAAACACGCGCAGTATCGAGCCGCTAAACGCTTTCT
>JBPYDQ010001147.1:0-3577 GCA_051986135.1 Terriglobales bacterium
GAAATCAACGCCTTCCTACGCGGCCACTATGCCTATTACGGTGTCGCCGGAAATCTCCGGTGTCTCGTGAAGGTGTACCGCGCCGTGGAGCGTTACTGGCGTCGGATGTTGCGCAGCCGCAGCTGGGCCGGGCGATGCCTCACCTGGGACAGGTTCAACCAAATTAACGAACGGACGCCGTTACTGCGACCAAAGCTGCGACTCCCTTATCGGGCGTTGCAGTCTCTTGCAGTGCTGTGAACCAACTGCCGAAGAGCGTAGTGCGGTAAATCCGCACGCTACGTTCTGTGGGAACCGGAGGTGGGTGACTGCCTCCGGTGACCCGGTGCCGGTGGTGAAACTCCCCGGCCGACTCTACCGCCGCACCGCGGGCGCAGTCGGGTTCTTGACCTTGTATGGGGCTTTCCTTGTCAAGCGTAAAGTTGTCACACGCTCTCCTTGAATGGGGCTTTCCTGTGTAACCCACATATTTGACTTTCGTCACGCTCCCGACTAGTTAAAGCTCCTCCTGGAATCTGCCCGTAGAGAGATTGCGAGCACCGTCTTTGACCTGGATGTTGAAGGCGATGAAGCTGGAGTGAGCGAGTCGGCGTTCGTGAAGACGTCCACTTGGAGAACGTATGAATTTGAAGGGCGTGCACTGTTTGGTGACAGGTGGGGCCGGGTTTGTCGGCAGCCATCTCGTCGATAAACTCGTGCAGTACGGCGCTGAAGTTGTGGCAATCGACAACTTATCCATTGGTCGCCTGGAGAATTTGACCAAGGCTAGCTCGAAGGAGAATTTCAAATTTCATCAGATGGATATTCTCGACTCGGAAACGATGAAATCGATCGTCAAGTCGATGGACGCCGTTTTCCACTTAGCCACTCGAAGTGTCCGAAAGAGTTTGACTCAGCCCTCGTTGGTTCATGAGATCAATGTTCAGGGAACTTACAATCTTCTGATGGCCTCAGCCAAAGCAGGAGTCGGAAAATTTGTCTACTGCTCGAGCTCGGAGGTCAACGGCACAGCCGGCAAAGTACCGATGTCTGAAGATTATGACTTCGCTCCCGAGACAATTTATGGAGCTTCCAAGCTCGCCGGCGAGTTTTACACACAAGTCTTCCAGAGATCTGGATGGCTTAAGACGGTCATCGCGCGGCCCCACAACAACTACGGTCCCCGCGCTCATTATGAAGGTTCAGCCGGCGAGTTAATTCCCCGCTTTATTCTTCGGGCTTTGATGGGTGCGCCGCTTCCGGTCTATGGTGAAGGCACTCAAACGAGAGATTTTACCTTCGTCGAAGAGACCGCTGAGTTTCTCATTCGTTTGATGGCTGATGAGAAATGCACCGGAGAAACAGTCAATGTCTGCCGAGGTCAAGAAGTCTCGGTTTGTGAGATTGCACACATCATTCTGTCGCAGACGGGCTCAAAAAGTGAATTGCAGCACTTGCCCGCCCGGCCGAATGACGTCTTGCGGCTCTACGGAGATCACTCAAAACTGAAACGACTGATCGGTTCCGTACCGTCGGTTGGGATTGAAGAGGGAATGAAGAAAACCATCGAGTGGTACAAAGGCGCCGTTCGTCTGGATGAGTCCACTCGAAAGGCGCTGTCCGATGCCGCTTGGGGCGAGGAACCGCGGGAAGAATGGTTGAATGAAGTATCGAATCGCAAGTCCAAGTTTTGACGATCATGAGGAAGAAGCGATCGCTCGCGTGCTGAGAAGCGGGTTGGGTCACTCAAGGGTTTCGAGCAGGAATTCGCCGCCTACACCGGGTGCAAGAGAGTCCGCCGTCTCCAATCGCACAACTGGCTTGCACTTGAGCTCAAGGCGATTGCGCAGCAGCCACGGCTCATGCAGGCCAATTTCGCGATCGCGAAAAGCGAACGGTTGGATTGGCAATATCGAGCCCGCCGGGATCGCGGGATGGCGGATGGCCACGCTGGGCGCCAGCTTCAGCGACATCGCCATGCAACGGCCGGCCGGAGCTTGCCGAGAGTTGTTAGCCTAACTGATGAGACAGCTGATGCCTGCTTGGACCAAGCTCGCCGCCGAGGTCGTTATCGAGGTTTAGCTGGTATGCCCCATACTCTTGCATTGCTCGGAACGTTTCGGTTGACCAGAGACATCGCACCGATGACAGCACCGTCACCGATCGAAATTCCTTTCTGTATGATGCACTGAGGTCCGACGTAAACACGTGAACCGATCCGCGTCCGAGCATATTCCACTTCGGCAATTCCGCCCGATGTGGCTCTATTGACCGTGTCGTGTGTGTAGATCTGTACACCAGCGCTGATATCGACGTGATCACCGATAGACAAGCCTCCGCCCGAGCCATCGAGGATCACGTTGGGGCCGATCCAGCAGTTTTTGCCAACTGTTACGTCTCCAAGAATTAGGACATTATCATAACAAGACGTACCCTGCCCAAATCCGCAGTCGCGCGCGATCTCCCAGCGATCGGTCAACAGATCACCGACCGATACGTGTCGATGGTGCCGCTCCCTTTTTTCGCGGCGCAATGTTTTAATTAGCGCTCGAAGCGATTCGAGTAGCTCCATGGCTGTTTCCCTGTCAGTTGTCGAGGTCAAGTATTGCAGGTAATTGCGGAATAAGGAGGAAGGCAACCGAGGGAGTTTCTCCTTTCGCCGTGCTTGCCCCGATAAGGGTTAAACCGCTTCCCGCGCCTTTGTTAGCGCTATTGACCTCACGCCATACTGCGTTGCGTGTGGCCAGTTCACAATGTAAGCGGCTGGATGCTCGCTGCCGCGCCAAGAACCCGCGCTGGCACGCCAGCCCCGATTGCATGTGGCGCGACATCCCGAATAACTACAGCGCCTCCACCAATTGTTGCGCCCTCGCCAATCGTTATTCCGCACAAGATGGTGGCATTTGACCCAATAGATGCCCGCCGACAATCATTGATGAACATCGCCGTGTCCCACGAAGACCTCGTTTTCAATTCCGACGCCTTCCCAGACGAAAGTAGAAGAGGAGATTTTACAGCGAGCGCCAATGCAGTTCCTTAGCAACGAGTTAGAAACGGTCAGCAACTTTCTCTCTACGGGGCCAAGGCGAGATGACGTACAATATCTTCTCGCACAAATAGATAGAGCTGGCAGCGGCCCCCGATCTGGCTGAACTGGAGGCGGCTAAACCCAACCAGGCCAGCCAGACGGAGCCGCCATGAATAAGAATGCACCAAGTCCGCTTGGGAATGTCATCACGATTGATGATGAGTGGAATAAAAGCCACCTCGACCAGGTGGTGCGGGATCGCGTAAAAAACGACGTTCGCTGACGAATCCGTCCCCTCCACAGCATCATCACCCGAGAGCGCGCGGCTGCAGTAGTCATCTGTACGTTCAACAGTCCGGTGCGCGCAAGCCTCCCTCTACACGGTTTATCCCTCATGCTATGTTAGATTATAGCGAAGTTGTGGTGTTTTTCAAATATCGCGTATCCGTTCCGGAGCCCTGGGTCGCATGCAACTAGAATAAAAGCGGAATCTTTGAGCAGGCGATGATAGTTGAAATGATTATGAGGATTAGTCAAATCGCCCAACAGCACATGCGTTGCGTTATGCAG
>JBPYDQ010001148.1:0-5095 GCA_051986135.1 Terriglobales bacterium
ATGGATGAACGATGAACAGACCTCGATTTCGGCACAAATGCTGCAGGAGTGTGGTCCAGTCGTTCTCATTAATATGTTCACGGTTGAGCCCGAAGATGCGGAACAATTCTTGAAGCAGTGGGCAGCGGATCGAGCGATCATGAAGCGACAACCCGGCTATATTTCTGCCCAGCTGCACAGGGGAATCGGTGCTAGCCGAGTATTTCTAAATTACGCCATCTGGGAGTCTGTGGCGGACTTTAAGCGGGCATTTCACAACCCCGCGTTCACAGAAGATCATACAAGAGTACCCGGCGGCGTTAGTGGCATCGCCTCACCTGTTTGCAAAAGGTCGCAGTTCCAGGAATCTGCGTGGATTGAAAGTGCCGCGTATCGGGTCGGGGAGGGCTCAATCCCATTACTTGTTTGATGACCAGAGTGTTCAAAGCTTGCCATTCGCAACGAACACAACTGTCTGGGGCTCTATGCCTAACATTGGTCGTCCTGTCTTCGTCACTCATGTTTGCGAAGCGGTTCATTGGTTGCCCGGTTATGGACTGGGGGACCTGAGAACGGCGCTGGGCACAGCGCAGATTTAGAAAGTGCTATTGGTGGCCTCATACTTTTTTCAGCGGTCATGTGCTGCATGCGTTCTGCCCGCCCGAACCAGCATCAGAGAGTCCCGAAAACACCGTCATACCGCTATTAGGCCGGTCGCACGCGCCTCGTAAGTTTTCCCACTTATAGCGTCCGCGCCCGCGTTAGTCCTTTCGCACATGGACGCGATTGATACCCTACGCTCCCACACTAAATCGAATGCCGATAGTATGCGATGCGATGTACTCTAGGTTTCGTCTTTGCTTTTTCCCCGCCAACACAAGCATGATGGATGGAACTGAGGTTGGGGGCTACGGGTGTGACCCTGGAGGTCTTAACGGAACAGGAGGATCCAGTCCCGATAAACGCCGAAACGGAAAAGTTGAGGCGATATTCCCATCTTGAGCACAACGAGCAACGTGCGCGGCTTGCCGGGCCGATCAGTACCTGATTCCAACCGTGACCACCAACAAACGCGTGTTTACATTCTTGGTTGGGGCGTAGTGGTAACGCGGTTCGATGTACACGCGGTAGCTGGGATCGGCAATCTTCATGGTGAAGCCGACACCGATATTTCCACCGAACACGCTGGCGTCGTGGCCTCCGACGGTTTGGTTGGCGGTCACAGTCCCCGAAACGCAGGTGAATCCCCAGAACAACCAGGCTTGCGTGCAAGCGATGCCAGTCCCTGACGTGACCGGCCTGGTGAAACCCAGCGTACGGTAATACCACCCTCCGCCGCCAATGAAATAAGCCCCAAGTAGACTACCCTGCCACTCGAATCGGTAATTTGCGGTTAGAGTGTACAAGTTGCTATGTCCAGTGATGCTGTTGTCGCTTAAGGCTACCCGAATCGGCTGAAGCGCTCCGCTGGACGGATAAAGAGCGCTCCACATGAACTCACCAATGACCGAGTGATTTGCGGTGAAGTTGTAGCCGGCGCCTCCAACCAAGCCCCAACTGGTATTCACATATTTTGAAGTCGGGCTCAGAGGACGGCTTACAAGTACGCCCACATCTGAATTTATTTTATCGGAGTCATCCTGTGCGTGAAGAGCGCTACACACGAGCAATGTCAGGCTCAGTCCGGCTAGAACTTTGTTTACACCGCTCATTTTGCCGTAATCTCCCGCTCGGTTGACCTCGCGGACGGGGCGCAGATCGCCATTCCTCCAGCAGGGTTCGTCTTGAATTACCTCTCCAAAATGCCCGCCAGCAAGGTGATCCTTTCAGTGACCCGGTTCGATGGGCGAGATCTGCGGGGCCAATTGCAGGTCAATCATCGATTGTGTTCGTCGGTCCAGTTGTTGGTAAAGACCAACCTTTTTGCAGGGCACGTTCCGGAATTCAGGCACTTATTGCTTTCCGAAGTGACACGGTGTCCTCATCGACACCCAGTCCTAAACACGCCAGAGCTTCCGAATCAGTCAGATTCACATTCTGGGCGATGATTTGCTTGCCGTGCGAGCGAATATCTCTGCGTAGCAGGTCAATCTCCGCATTGGAGATCGCCTGTTTCTCCTCAGCCGCGGCGGCAGACGGGGGTTGAATCCGTCGAACCAGAAGGAGAGCCGCGGAAAGAGATGAGACCGCGAAGCACAAAACTAGCCAAATCTTAATCATGATCGCTTCCTTCTGAATCGCAGGAGTGCTGCTGTGAAACAGTTCCCATGAATCAAACTAGAGGATTTGTATCGAAACAACTGTTAGTAATAACAGCCATCGCCTTGACGTTCTGGTCACTGATTACCCTACATCATGCACTCTCTAGCAGCAGCATAGAGACGCACGCGATAAGCACGGAGTGCGTGTAATCTTGCGGGTTGCTTCGTTAAGAACTAGCAGAACAAACAGGTGACGCCGAGGTGGTTAGACATGATTATTTTAGGGATACAGACCCCAAAGTCCACAATCTCTAAATTGGATTGCGCAAATCGGAAAGCCTCAGCGCAGCCCCCAGCAAATAGTAAGAAATTCAAGAAGGAGAAAATGCATGTCAGCCAAGAATCCGAAGGAAGTTTTCCTCATGCTCCTTAGCGATGCTCGAAACAATACTGAGCGAACCGCCAAGGTGTATAAAGAAGTTAGCCAGGCAGCCCAGAATCCGGACTTAAAAGAGGCTCTCGAAGCACGAGCATTTATCACCGACAAAAATCTGGCAGCGCTGGACAGATGTTTTGAAATGATCGGTGAGAAGCCTGTCAAACTCAGTGGGCGCCTGCACGACGTGTTCGTTGAAGACTTCAAGAGAGAACTCGCTGAAATACAATCTCCAGCTGCGAGACACCTCTACATTCTTGCCAAGGCCACACACCTGGCCCATCTCCGATTCGCTGAATATGCCATGCTGATTGCGGCCGCCGATGCGACAGGTCATTATGGCGTGGGTGTCCTTCTAGAAAGCGTGCTCGCGGACAAACTAGCCTTCCTCGAGCGCTCTCGGCGTCTTGTCCGGCACATCATTGCCGGCAAGATTGAGGAACGTCTGGCGGCGTGAAACTTCACAGTTCTCGGCGGCCGGCTGTAACGGCCGCCGGGATACCAGCTTCGAGCGCGTTGTCTAGTCGAAAGATTCCAATTTCCCGCGCCCGCTCTCGAATATCGCCCCGCGCGGGTCGCGTCGTCCGCCGCGCGGTGCTGCGCCCGCCACTCTCCCGCGCGCCGCTCCCCTGCATAGAAGCAAGTAAATCTCGTGAGCAGCCGCACCTGCTAACAGGGCGCTAATGTCGTACGTCGTCGAATCTCTACCCGGGCGACATTGCTATTGGCGGCGGGAGCTTTTTTTCGGAGAAAGTATAGATATCCCTCAAACTGTTGAGGGGTTAGCTGCTTCCGCCCCAAAAATCGTCCCACCCCCGTAGCGCTCGGGTACATACTATGTGCGTACGGGTGAACCCAGCGTAGATCGTACTGCGCGAGGCCCCAAATCTTCGGTTGCAAAATTTCGCAAAGTGAGTTTTCGTTCTAGGCTGAACATCGTGGAACTTTCGCCTTCGCACGGTTCTTTTTTAATTCTGTCATTTCTGACAGTTCACCCTTCCTGTCCCCGCTCCCGGCTTTCTGGCCGCCCGGCGCCGCTGCCGCGCACAGCGCTAAACATAGCGCCTATGTATCTACCACGCCCGGGCTAGTGCGACGCTAATAACCTAGCGGCCCAAGCAAGCGGGCACGGGCTGTCAGGTGTCGGCTTCACGACTCGCCGCCCATTGTCACAATTATCCGCCTGGAACTGCTCCAAGTCGGCTGGCTCGAAGGGTAGGGCGACACGCCGGGGAGAACCGGTCGTGGCTGCTGGAACGGGAGCACTCGCGACTGTACCTCAAGACTTGGGGGTTAGTGGGGTTAGGGAAATGGAAAAGGGTGAGGTCCAGACTTCGCCGCTCGAGTGTCGTGGCCCATCCTATCGCTTGCCACTGGAGGAAATCCCTATTGTGCTCGCAAGGAATGAGAGAGGCTTATTAGATTTTGCGGAACCACGCGAATCAGTCCTTGACGCGGGCTGCTGATGTCAGCGATCAGAAAAAACGAAATGGAGACTGCCAGCGGCAAAGCCGAAAGGAGAACCATCCTCGATCGACGCGAGCCATAGCCGATTAACAGATTACAGAAAATGGCGATAGCGACCAGCAGACCCCATGCCGCAAGCGGAAACCGATTCCACCAAGCTGCCTGAGTGTATCCTTGCGAGTTCAATACATCATTCATCCCGGATACTGCGAGGGCGACGGTGGGCGTCGGTTGCTTCGAAGCGACTGCCTGCACAACCGACCAGAGCCGGGTCTGCAATTGTGCTGTGCGCGCGTCGATCCGGCTAAGTTCGTAAACATCGCGGGTTTCATAGAACAGTATGCGCTGATCCAGATAGCTCTTTAGCAGCTCTCGCGCCTTGACTGCATCGGCACTAGGAAGCAGATCCGCACGGAGGTACTCGGTGCCGATGGCATTGGCTTCTTCCTCCTCGTAGTTCTTACGTTGATCGTAGCGGCTGATCACCATGGAAAAACTGAAGCCAATAATTAGTCCTAGGAGGGTTAAGTTGGCGGCAAGAACAATGTCAAAATCAGGCCGCTCGTCGTCTAGAAGGGGTCGCAGATTCTTCCGAAAAAACACTCCCATTTGCGCCGAAAAGAGCAACGCAACGAGGGATAACGCCAGAACGAGAAGGGGGGAATCCACTATGTTTCTCATAGCAAATAGCTGTGATTTTCCTTGGTTGTCAGCCCAATTTCCGCTTATGGAGGCTGCTCGACTACCCCATGAGCGTATTGTCACTGCGACCCCAGCTAAATAGCCCGTGCATGTTCAAAGGGGAACCAAAGGAGTAATTTTTGGAGAACCCATAATTCCCTAGTGGCGCGGATTGCTGCAAACCATTTTTCTCAGAATGTGGAACGACGAATCACTGATACGAATTGTGTTTCTAAAATTTAGTGCCGGCAACCATGACACCTTCTATTCGCGCCGCTGGCGTCGGAGAGCAAGAACCCGCGCACGCGACGAGCTGGGTTTATCGCGGCCG
>JBPYDQ010001149.1:0-5196 GCA_051986135.1 Terriglobales bacterium
AAACGACTCCCGATCGCTCCAAGTTCTTGAAACCCTTGGCTTCGGCTCGAACGGTATATGTGCTCGGGAGCAGGTTGGGAGCGTTGTATTCCCCGGCGCCATCTGCGATCAAAGTTCGCGACGTGCCTCTTTGCGTGTCCGTGACGGTTACGGTGGCACCGGCCATCACGCCCCCAGTTTGATCGGTAACCAATCCTAGAATACGGCCGGCATTCCCCTGGGAAAACAGCGGGGAAGACACAATAAGCATGACAAGAGCTAGGCAGATCACGTCGATGGCCTTCTGGAGCCAAACCCATAACGAGAGACGAGCTCCTAACTCATCCCGGTTCATAGGACGCACCTCCGAGATGGTGGTGGAGTTGGTGCCGGGCGAGACGCCGTGAAGGTGACGCGGGAAGATAGGGTAAAGGTTTTGGAGTTCGGCGCGGCAAAGACATTTGCGGATGACACGCGAGTGGTGATCCGTCGAATCAGCAATGCTAAGTGGATCTTTGCATTCTGGTCTTCTTCTCTCATCGAATCGTGCCCTTCACGAGCCGAATCGTGTGCCAGCGGTCCGCATCAATTTTTCCCTGCGGGAACTTTCTGCTTCAATTCTTCGAACCAGTTACGTTGATTTGCGTCGGTGCGGCCTCCGGTCGCTCGTAATTCACGGCTGTAGGTTCATGCGGCGGAGCAGGTCAGCGAAGCGCGGGTCCGAGCGCAGCGAATCCCATTCTGGGTCCACTTTGAGGTCGACTCCTGCTAGACCTAGGGAGCGCCTCTCATACCCCTTTTCCAACCATTCGAAGGCTTTGTCCTTTTCTCCGAGGTCCACATAGATTCCGGCCATGGCATCTGCTGCCACAAACTCTTGCGTCGAGCGCTGGTTCAATTTATCGAGCACCTTCTGCGCCTCGGGTCTTTTACCCGCCGCCGCGTAGGAGTGTGCGAGCAGCACTTGTCCCCAAATACTACTATCAGTGGTCACCATATGCTTTTCACGCTCCGCGGTTGCTTCCTTAACCATGCCCTTTCGGCGATAGGCAGACGCGAGGAAGTCGCGCGCGAAACCGAGTTTGGGATCCAACTCTAGTGTCTTCTGCAGTTGGTCGATTGCCTGGTCATACTGCCCTGTATAGAAGAATGCCTGTCCCAAAGCCGCGTTATTGAAAGGCGAGAGCGGATCAAGTTCCAGGGCTCGTTTGTAATTCACGATGGATTCTTCGGGCCGTCCCATGGTCGACAAAACACTGCCATACGATTCGTAAGTGGTTGCATAGTTAGGATTGAGCTCTATGGCTCGCTGGAATTCTCTCTCGGCGCCGGACCAATCCCAGTCATACTCGGCTTTGATGCGCGCTAGCGAGGTATGTGTTTCGGCAAGCGTGTCGTCTAATTCCAGTGACTTCAGAGCGGCCTCCTTCGCCTTCGGAAAAGCCTCCTTCGGAGAAGAATCACCAAAAACTGCAAGATAAATGTAGCAATCAGCTAGGCCATCGTAAGCCAAGGCGTAGCCGGGATCTTTGGCAATTGCCTGCTGAAAGTATCGGATGCCTTGGTCCACTCCACGATGTCCCTGTTGCCAGAAGTAGCGACCTCTCAAATAGTCCTGATAGGCCTCGGCGTTTGGGGTGTAGCTTTTTGCCAGACGCTTTTCGTCTTCGCCTGTCAGGCGCAGCCGCAGCGCAGCGGTCATATCTTTGGCCACCTCGTCCTGCAAGGCGAAAATGTCCGCCGACTTGCGGCTGTATTGCTGACCCCAGATGTGGCTATTGTCGCGAGCGTTTATCAGTTCAGCGCTGATGGCCAGGCTGTCACCGCGCTGTGTGATCCTGCCCTTAAAAACGGCTCGAACCGCCAAATCGCGCCCCACGGTCTGAGCATCGGTTTCTTTCCCCTTGTAACGAAAGCCAGCGTCGCGCGACATCACTTTCAAATGGGGCAACTGGGACAGGCTATTGATGAGGCTATCGGTGATTCCGTCGCTCAAATATTCCGTGTTCGGATCGGCGCTAGCATTCACGAAGGGCAAAACCGCGACGGAGTCGATCGTCTCGCCGCGCGAGGCAAGTCGGTGGAACCAGCCCGCTGCCACTAAAAGGATTATCAGGACAACCGCGGCAATTCCAACTGCTGTCCTCCTGAGCCACCACGGCCGCGAGGTCGCGGTCGCGGGCCCCTCTTCGAGCTGAATCCTCAGATCGCGGAGGTCTCGCGGACGACGCTGAGCCTCTTTCTGAAGGCACCGCCTCAACAGATCTCGAATTTTCGCGGGAGTTGTGGGTGGCAAGGCTTGCCAGTCGGGTTCCCGTTCCAGCACGGCCGCGATCGTGTCGGAGACGGTCTCTCCACGAAATGCCTCTCGTCCCGTTAGCATCTCGCAAAGCACGCAGCCGAATGACCAGATGTCGGTCCGCGTGTCCAGAGCTTTGCCGCGCGCCTGCTCTGGGCTCATGTACGCCGGCGTGCCCAGGATCACTCCCTGCATCGTGGCGGCACTCAGCGTTGGTGAGTTGGAGAGGTCGTCGTTTTCTGAATCACTTGCATACGCCTTCGCCAAGCCGAAGTCCAAAACCTTTACCTTGTCTTCCCGCGTCACCTTCACGTTGGCTGGCTTTAGGTCGCGGTGAATGATCCCTTTTTCGTGGGCCGCTTCGAGCGCCTCGGCGATCTGTACAGCGATCTTCAGCGCCTCCTCGATCGCTAGAGGACCTGTCTTCTTCAGTCGCTCCGCCAGCGTCTCGCCGGGCACCAGCTCCATCACCAGATATTGAATACCCTCAGACTCCTCCAGACCGTGGATTGTGGCGATGTTGGGATGGTTCAGCGACGCCAGCATCTTTGCTTCGCGTTCGAAACGTGCCAGCCGGTCCGCGTCATGCGTGAAATCCCTCGGCACGACCTTGATCGCCACATCTCGTGCCAGCTTGGTGTCGCGCGCCTGGTAGACTTCACCCATCCCTCCTGCGCCGAGCAAGGAAATGACTTGGTAGCTACCCATCTTTCGCCCAATCAAGGACTGGCTTGCATCTGTGTCCATCCCTTTCGCTAGTTCCACGATCGCCGGCTCTTCCAGCAAGCTGTTGCCTCGTTGTTCCTGAAGGAGCAGGGACTGCACTTCTCGCTGCAGCGCTTCGTCCCCGGCGCAGGCTTCTCTCAGATAGGCAGCGCGGGCGTCCGCGTTCCGCTCCAGCGCGGAGTGATACAGCTCCTCGATCTTCTCCCACCGATCACGCTTCATTCGCAACTCTCGCCTCGTCCTTGCGCATTTGCCGGCCGAGCCACGTTTTTGCATATCTCCAATCGCGAACCACCGTATCTGGAGAGACTTTCAGCACCGTGGCAGTTTCCTCCACGCTCAACCCGCCAAAAAACCTCAGCTCCACAACGCGTGCCTTCCTAGCATCCATCTCCGCCAACGAGCTTAGTGCGCTATCGAGCGCCACCAAGTCGTGCCCTTCCTGCGGCGAAGGGATCAATTCCTCGTTCAGGGTCACGTTTTGCGCTCCGCCTCCACGCTTCTGATAGCCTCGCGAACGCGCGAAATCCACCAAGATGCGACGCATCAATTGCGCGGAGATAGCAAAGAAATGCGCGCGGTTCTGCCAACGGACCTTGCGGGAATCGATCAACCGGAGGTAGGCCTCATTCACCAAGGCCGTTGCTTGCAGTGTGTGGCCTGTACGCTCCCCTCTCATGTAGTGGCGCGCCAGGCGACGTAACTCTCTGTAAACACATGGGATGAGCTTCTCCAGGGCAGCGTCTTCCCCGGCACTCCAAGCGAGGAGTAGCTTGGTAACCCCATGTGAAGGAGAGCCGGACACGGCTGGGCTGCCCAGATATATTTGGTTGAGTATAACCCCAGCTTAAGTCGCCGGCAAACAGATTCATAAGCCTTTCTGATTTTCGGCTTCCTTTCCCGCCTTACTCGGCGGGAGGGAAACCAATGAGGACGATCCAACAATGGCAACTTGCATTAGGGTTGGTGATCGCCGGCGTCACCGGAGCGGTTCACAATGCGGCGGCTCGTCCGCTGGACAACGAAACAACCTTCATAATCCACGTCCGGAACTATGCGGAACCAGGGGCTAAGGAGCTGGCGGAAGCCGAACTATTCGCCGCAGGTGTCTTTAGACAAGCTGGAATCGCGACCCGATGGGTGGAAGACGGCGATGCCTCGGATGCTTCAACGTTGAGTTCGGCGGTGGAGAACTTGAATAACCATTGCAATATTTATGTGGCCATCCAGTCGCAAATGATGACTGACCGCCTTACCGTACCAAATAATGCCATGGGTCTGGCGCCGGGCAGCGGTCCAGATCGCAAATTGGTCTATGTTTTCTACGACCGCGCGAAGGATCTGGCACGAAGACAAGTCGCTGACAAAGTCAGAGGATTGGTCGCTGTGCGCGCTGGCATAAGTCAAATCCTGGGTGAAATGATCGCCCACGAGATTGGGCATGTTCTCTTGAACCTACCCTCGCATACCGACACTGGAATCATGCGCGGCTACTGGGACCTAAAGGACCTGCAACTTGTGGCCTATGGCTCTTTGCTCTTTACAGAGCAGCAGGCCGAAGTCATTCAAGTGGAGGTAGCAAGGCGGAGCAGAGGCCAGAGGTCCTGGTAGGTGCCGGGTCAGAGTTTTAGGCACAGCAACCTCCCGATAAGTCGGCTGGTCGGTCTTATTTTCAGCTTTTTTCCACGACCGATAAGACCCCCGCCAATCGAGCGAGTTTTTCAGAGTGCCGCTCTGACCCGCCTTTCGCCAGCGCTCGACCCTACGAGGCCCAAAAACAAGGGTGTAACACTTTTGCCGTCGCCGTACACTACCCCCCAGTTTTCTCAGGTAGCACGCCGCCGTTTTATACACTCGAATCCGGAGGATCTACTCGTCTTGATGCTACACCTACGACTCGGTCAACCGGCTGGCGAGCGTCTTCTCCTGCCGATCCCTCTGGCTGCACAGGGAGCATCGTGGAGCTATGACGATTGGAGCAATCGCACGGCACAGACGGCAACAGGCGGATGCTGCGGATCATCGGCGCCGACGTAGCGTTCGGCGCTGCATGGCTTGGCGCACGGCTTCAAAAGAAATGCACGCCCGATCTAATTCCTTCAATAGAGGCACTCGGGGGCCGTGTTAGGGAAGTGCGGCAGCGGATAGATGAAATCGAGCAGGAGCGCGCCGAAGCTGAGCACTTCACCCTC
>JBPYDQ010001150.1:0-3737 GCA_051986135.1 Terriglobales bacterium
GGATCGAGGCGGCGGACTTCGCCGATCTGTTCCAATCCGTTTTCCCCGCAGACCTTCGAACGGACGGACAAAGATGACTCGCGGAAAGCCTAAACTGGTTGGCCATGGGCAACGGGAAGAGGGTTCCTCGTTGACGGACCAGAAGGCTGCAAGCAACAGCGAAGCCGTTCCGGCCTGGCACCCGACGGCAGAATCGCAGATCCGGGAGCGAAAGCTTGCCTACGCCGTCCTGATGTTGGTGACGGCGGGAGCGCTCTTCGCGGCGTATGTGATCTATCGTCCCTTCCTCAAAGCATTGTTCCTGGCGCTGGTTCTAACCATTGCGTTCTGGCCGTTGCACGAATGGATCGGCCGACGTGTGCAGGGTGCCACAGCAAGAGCACTCATTACCACAGCTGCAGTCGTGTTGTTGATCATGGCGCCGCTGATGCTCATCAGTATCAAGATTTTTTCCCAGGCAGCAGGTCTGTACGCTCTCGTATCGCAGCACCTGGGCGGAAGCTGGTCTGGGCACTTTGCCTGGTTGACCGAGGCCGTTGAGCGGACCTCGGAGCACACCGGAATACCTCCGGCGCAATTGAAGGCGACCATTACGTCCCGGGTTCAGCAATTGGGATCCTGGCTGGTGGGGATGGGCGGCTGGGCGGTGCAAAATTTCGCGCAGCAGGTCGGCGCCGCTATCCTCACACTGCTGATCATGTTTTTCCTGCTGCGCGACAAGGAAAGGTACACCCGCAGTCTCATGCAGGACCTCCCCCTGCCCCCAGGCCGGGTCCAGGAGCTGGCCGCCACATTGCATACCACGATTGTCTCCAACGTTTACGGGATGGTAGCGGTGGGGCTGATCCAGGGAGCTTTGACAGCCATTGGCTGGTGGATGACGGGCCTGCGCGCCGCACCGCTATGGGGAGCTATCGCAGCGATCCTCTCTTTCGTGCCGCTCCTTGGTCCTTCCCTCGTGTGGATACCGGGAGCGCTTATTCTTGCGTCGCGGGGCCGTTGGATTCAAGCGGCGGTGCTTTTCGCTTGGGGTACTGTGGTGGTCTCCGGAGCTGACTATATCGTGCGGCCCAGATTTGCTGGCGGCCGTAACAACGCGAATACATTGCTTGTGCTGCTGTCCCTTCTGGGAGGTTTGAAGGTTTTTGGCGCCATTGGAATCATTGCTGGGCCAGTGGTGTTGTCGGCGGTCACCGCGCTCCTAAGCATGGTCCGCGAAGAAGGACAGAAAGCCTATCGCGGGGACGACCAAGAACAGGACAGCCAAGAACAGACCCCTGCGGCATGATACTACTGAGTTTCTGTCTAAGGAATTTCTTCTCCCGCAAAGCCTAACTTCGCGATTGGCTGTGTCTGAGACCTGACCTGTCGACCGGGATGACCAAGTCATTCAGATACTTCATCTGCCAACTCACCGGGACGAAGAGCGCAATGACGAATGTGCAATAGAAATTCAGCTAAATTGGAGCCGATCCGACCGCTTGTATTAACCCCTTAATGATAACCGAGAGCGGATGCTCGGCAAGGATAACTGGAACCAGAGGCAGCAACACCGCCACGGCTAAAGCGATCAGGGTTTCCTTGTCGATCGGGAAAGGCCGGATCCGCATGATGTTGCCATAGCTCCTGGCCAGGTCCGCAAGCATAGTCACGTTTGGCGTTTCTGTCTCTCGACTGGCGCGCCGTAAGATCCACTTTTCATGAAAGTTTGTTGCGTAAAATTGCGCCAGCACGCCGTATTCAAGCAGTGCGTTATTGCGCAATAGCGTCAACCGGGGTACGAAAAAGCATAAGGGCCCGAGTTCAAACATACAGATTAGGACCAGCAAGATGATGGCTGGTAGGGTGAGACTGGCTAAAGTGGCACCGGCGTGAAGAATTTCATAATGCCAGGTCCCCCGTTAGCCGCTGAAAGAGCGATCGCGATGGGGATAAATGCCACCGGAGCGAGTCCAAGAAAACCGAGCCCACAGTGCTCATCTGGATGGGTAGGGACGAGTTGGAGATCCATTCGCGATAAGCGGTAAAGAAGATAGCACCAAACCAACCATTTCCAGAGCGCGAGCAGCACCAAAAACTGATAGGTTGGCTCGCTAACCAGCAGGTAGTACCAACCTGCGGCGGTCAGGTTCAATGCGTCGCCGCTTTTGGAGAGTGCCCAGGCAGAGCCGTTAAATGCACGAGCGCGACCCATGACTACGAGCTCGGCAACAATCAGGGCCAACATGGTCAGCTCTGGGAGGACAGAGTCACGCAGCTGTCTCAACGTGCCGATTATCACATCAGCCTGCGCCGATCCTCTTTTCCGAACAGATCCCGCTTCACGAACATGGGTCACGAGCACGCTGAAACGAGATTCCGTGACCACTTGTCCAATCAGCAAGACCGGCGCGGCAATTACCGTGCGCGAGTACGCGACGTAATCCCGCAGCAAGGTGGAGAGCTGTTGGCGTTCTGTCAGCGCTGTGATGATAACAAGAGGTAGCCAACAGACCGCAACAATCCAGAGTACCCGAGGCGGCAGATTCCATTTGGGCCCCTCGAATCAAACGAAGAAGAACTTGAAGCCGAAAACAACCCACCTCGAAACAAGGATAGGTCGTCTGCTGCCTCAGGATTCTCGCCAGCCCCATTAAGCGGCAAATTTCGCATGATATTTTAAGAATGCTTTGGACAAACAAATTGCGCTCTGCCGAAACTACAGAACAGTGCAGGAGTTTTTGCCTGCGGTTTCGAACAAAGGGAGTAATCGTTCGAATTCACGCCGAATCTGCGATCGCCTCGCGCGCCATTTCGAACTCGGATCGCTGAGGCCTGCGTCCAGCGATCCGCCAGAGGGACATCATTTCCCCAAATGCAGCGTACGATTTCCGAGACAACCGGGCCCATCGGCAGGTTTACACGTATTTGCCTCCGAATAAACACGTATCACCATACGAAGAAGTCCGGTGGAAGCTTGTTCCTAGACTGACTACTAGATCTTTCACTGACGCTGAGGGTTTCGTACCTGGCCGATATGCTGCCTTCAGGGATCGCCTCACGCAGCCTTTACATGCTGAGTTGCGCCGAGCAGAATGCCTCCACTCGCGGTCAAGGTGAGCTCGTGGATGTGGAATTGCCCTTCAAACCCTTCATGTTCGTCGGAGCCCAGCGCGGCCGACGGGGCGGAGCACAGAACCACTTCGCCGCAGGTTCCTATCCAATCCTTGTGCCGATGACCATGGAATACGAGGACACGCGCGGCATACGGCGCAATGGTGGCCACAATGTCGGGTGCGTTAACCAGTGCCAGACCGATTCGGTCTCGCAACCGCATTGAGACGACAGGATATTCGACGATCGCGTGATGGAGCAGGACAATCCAGGAGCGCCCGACCGAGTTGCGCAGTACTGACTTGAGAGCTCTCAGCTGAGAGGGGTTGACGACACCCAAGGCATTGGTCAAAGAGAAGTGGCTTTGTGCATTCGAATCGAGAAGTATAAGACCATATCCGTCTGCATTCGGCGCCGGCTCGACCAAGGGAAAAATGGCGTCCCAAGTCTTTGCCATCTCTCGGCGGCCAAGTATCGCGCCACGACCAGCGAGGGCTCGGAGTCGCTCAAGCCGTCGGCCTTCCCGCAGGTAGTCATGAAGCGAGGGGCCGATGGTACCAGATGCACGATCAACTATATGAGCGCGGTCGCCCTGGATGGCATCGAGAGCGAGGACGACGCGCAGCTTGCGAAGCCACTGGCTC
>JBPYDQ010001151.1:0-4259 GCA_051986135.1 Terriglobales bacterium
TACGATATAGCGATGTTACAACAGCGTAGACTGCAATGGCACTGGTAAATGCTTCTCGGCCACAGGGCCTACGGCATTGGGTTTAGCTAAAATATTGTGAGCGTCGAAGATCGCTATGCAAGAGTTCAAAGTGAGCTGGGCTTCTCCGGGCGAATGGCCAGATCCGCGAATTCACCGTGTCCTTTCGGCAGCGCTGCGTAAGAATTTGGGCAAATAGGGCCCTTGCTGACCGTGTGACAGAGAAATTCAGTAAACACCCTTCGCGGGGTTGCTCCATATGGGGTTTCGATCCTTCGTGCAGCTTGCAGTAAGCGGCAAAGCCCACCGCCATACGGGCCCGAGGCCTCAATTCGGCTTCGCTGTTTCTCTCGGCCAGCTCCAGGCGTACCAAACGATCAGCGAAGTGGCGACAACTTCTATCGTTCCAAAGAACACATAGTAAACGGTAGGGACGAAGATGGTGGTCACGAGAACAGCAGCAGTTTCTATAGTGCCTGCGACCATGTTCGCCCAGCGATTTGCTGTGGGCTTCAGCACCCGGGAGATGACAGTCATCGCAATAGGGATCTCCAGGAGTATGGCGAATCCTAACGTTGCGAATCCTGACGACACTCCCTGAATCGTTTGTGGAGCACTACCCTGTGCTCCGACGACAGAGAATAAGTGGAAAACATCTGCGTAGAGATAGTTGAGGGTCGCAAACACCCATAACACTGAGAGTCTGACTCTGAGGTCATCCATTCAGCCTCCATCGATTAGGAAACTGTATCCAGCTGGGCCAGCGTGTCGGAGTAATTCCACGGCATCCATTGGCGAGGCTGCCTCGCCAGCTCTTCGGCGTTCCGCTGCAGCTCGGTCAAATAATCAAAAGCATTGGCCCCGCATAACTCGCAAGTATGGATGAGGCTCATGAAGAGGTCGCCCACGTCGGCGCCGTTTTGACTCTTATAGAAAAGGGCGTTCTTGCGATGCAAAATCACCTTCTTCAGCCCGCGTTCGCAAATGTTGTTGTCCAAGGGAGCTCCCGGCTGGCGTAAGAACAGCGTCAGCTGGTGCCAATGATTTATTAAATAAGAGATGGCTTGTCCCAAACCTGAGTTGGGCTCTACTTTCTTCTCTTTGAACTGAGCTGTGAGCCAAGCGTGCAATTTATCCATTACCGGACCGCTGTGCGATTGATGGAAACTCAGCCGCTCTTCCGCGGACAAGTTCTGTTCCCGCGCCAGCTCGTCGTTGTGATAAATCTCGGCTAAGCTTTCCAACACGTAGCGGCACTCTTCGGGAAAGTTCTGGATCACTTTCACGAACCGTCGGCGACCATGAGCGAGGCAATGGCCCAGAATCACTTCCAGGCTCTTGGGCAGATTGCGCGACAATGCGTCACACATCTGGATCGGTGGTCCCAGTTCCGCCGCACGGCGCGCCAGCACGGCCGTGAGGTTTTCGCCGGCGTGCCGGCGGCCGGTGAAAAACAATGCGATCCGCTGTCCTTGCCGCGTGGAAATAATCCCGGAAGTAAATACTCCCTTCCGCCCCGGGGGATCGGGTGTATCCAAGCCCAGGACTCTCATCCCCGTGTCGTCGTTGTAGAACACTTCGCCCTGTGCCGCTTGCCGAATGAGTTCTTCCAGAGCGGGCTCAATCCGCTCCGCCGTTTCCTGCAGGATCCCCCACTGGGTCGAGGCTGGTAACGGAATTTCCAGTGTTTCCTGCAACACTTCCAAGCGATGGAAGGGCATCCCGCTGCCGTACTTCAGCAATGCCATCATGCTCGCAGAAGTGGCATCGTATTTTTCTTCGCCCACTCCCTCCGGTGCCTCCGCCGTGAATACTTCCAGACACAGGTTGCAGCGTAACTTTTCCAGCTCGTAGATCGTGCCTGCAATCGGCGCTTGCCCCACCAACCGGATCAGCACGCCGGGGTTTTGCATAGCGTAAACCTTGCCCTTGCCGCATTCCGGACAGCGATCCCCGGAATGGAGAGTGGGATGAGATATACGGACCTTGCTTGCCCCACGGTAGGCGTTAGCGGCATGGCGGCCATGCCCGGGCCGCGCGGGCTTCTCGTTGCGGGGCGAGCTTCCCTCAGGGTTCTTCTTCCCCGTTTCCAGGCCGGCGTTTTTCAACGCTTCTCGGGTTTTTTCCGTGCTTGCCGGCGGCAACAAGAGTTCTCGCAGCTCGGCCAGGCTGACGTTCCGCTCACGCAATAAATCGGCCACGTAGCCCAGCGTGTGAATGGCGGCTCGGAGCTTCTGGTAATCGGCTTCCTCCAGCCGCCCTTGCCGCGTTTGCTCCAGCAGTTTTTCCAGTTCCTGCATGTTGACGTCGATCTGTTCAAGACTGGACCTCATCTTAAATCTCCGCCAGCAGACGGCGAAAATCTTTGTGAAGTGGATATCCCAGCACCTGCTTGATGGGCCGAGTCCTTCGCTTGCTGGGCGCATTCTTGCCTCGGCCGGTGGTCTGCCCCAATACCTTCCAGTTCGCCGCACGATAGCAGCTGCCGCGAAACCGCTCGGGGTCAACGAAGGTCTCCAGGAAGTAGATCGGGTGTCCATAGAGCTGTTTCCAGTCGCAGGGGACAAGCTCGGCCATACAACTGAGAAGGTGCGAAGCTAGGCAGAAAACCTCCACCCAGGGCAAAATCAGGAACCGGCTGTTATAGGCGAGGAAACGAAGATTGCGGCGTCGCGCTTCCGCCGACCAGCCGATGAAAAGGTCGCGGCTGGCGAGGTGCCGGACGGCCGAAGACCAGGCCAGGCAAGCCACCGGGCGACCCTGGGCATAAACCAAGTACCGGAGATTTTCCCCAACCGGTTGCGTGTAGCCGAGATAATGGTACTGATCGAGCAGACTGTTGCAGAGTGCTTCTTCGCGTGTACGGCGCACTTGATGGATTTCGAGAGGACGAATCTCGGCCAAGCTGCAGCGTATGGGCACGGCTTCGACGGGCATTAGAACCGGGCGGCTCCGTTCTGCCAAGGGGTTATGGGGAATCTGTCGAACCGGCGGCAGTTCGATTAGTCCGGCACGGTGGAGCTGGAGCATCAACCCACGACACAACATATCGCGCAGGGTGCCATTGGCCTGTACCCAGTTCCAGGCTTGGCAAAGTTTCTTCGAAAGTTGGCGGCGGCTGGCCATCGGATGTTCTCCAATCAGTTGCCGGATGAAAGCCACATCGGCTTCGCTCACCACCCGATGCCGGTAACTCAGCACCGCTGCCATACCGGCAGCCTAGTAACTCCTACACTGGAACGCAAGTCCTTCCTGCGGGATCGTTGTTTATGTTCCTGGTACAGGGAGCCGACGCCAAGCCGGTGCCGCCTTGGCTAACTCCGGATTGCCGCCCGCCAACAGAATTTGCAGTTCGTGAGCGTCCATAGCTCTCGACACTTCGGTCGCACTCGCCGGCCAAAAAACGAATCGCCCTCGAGATAATCGCATCTGACAAAGCCAAAAGCCCCGCCCGTCATAGACCAGAATCTTGATCGCCGTTCGACTCCGGCTGCGGAAAACGAACAGCGAACCCAAAAACGGGTCGGCTTGGAGTTTTTCCTGGCATACGCGCACTAACGAATCGATCCCCTTTCTGAAATCCACCGCTTCGATCGCTACCCAGATCCGCATCTGCGGCGTAACCTGGATCATTCCTCGCCCTCCCAAAGTCGTTGGCTCAAGCTGATCAACTCAGCCGTCGCCGCCCCTTTCACTTGAATGCGCATTCTGCCTCGTCTTCCTTCCACTTCGATGGTGCACTCAGGAATCCCAGAAACGCTTGGCTTGATCAGTTCGACCAACTCGGGTAGCTCAGCCGTCTTTGTCTCGGGATAGGCCGCTTGCGCTAACTTCCTCTTCAGGCGGGAATAGTCCAGATGCAGAGCTCGTGCGGTTGGACATACACCGTGCCGGCGTGCTAACTCGGCTGCTCTCGCCCACAGACCAGTCGGAATACGGCAGGGAGGATGGTGTGTGCTTCGAAACTGCTCCAGCTCCTGCCGAACCTCCTCCATATCCAAAGCAGCAGGTGACGCGTTATTCGCGCTCATCAAATCGATCCCTCCTTGGCCCATGTTGGCCGGACCGATTGACGTTAGCAGGAACCGTCAGGGTTAGTCATGCAGGCTTGCCGCAAACTCACGGAGCAACCCCCGGAACCGACTGCGTTTGCCTGTGCCGTTGAGCCGACTCCCCCGGGACGTGGCGCAATCCGAGTTCGGGGTGCAAGGAGCGGATTTCCTCGGGCTTATGGGCAAAGT
>JBPYDQ010001152.1:0-3355 GCA_051986135.1 Terriglobales bacterium
AATTACTGAAGGCGACCACGAGCGACTGGTGCAAGCCTTGTGGGTGAGTGGGGACTTCTTCAATGTGCTCGGGGTGCGGCCGGCGCTAGGGAGATTGTTCAGTT
Organism: Terriglobales bacterium; assembly: GCA_051986135.1. Lineage (GTDB taxonomy): Bacteria > Acidobacteriota > Terriglobia > Terriglobales > Acidobacteriaceae > Gp1-AA122. The sequence goes on from JBPYDQ010001152.1 coordinate 105, forward strand.
CCACAGATGACCAGCCAGGGTGCGGAGCTTCAGGGGTGGTCGTGAGCTACGCATTCTGGCGACACCAACTCGCGGGTGATCCTCATGCGGTCGGCCGGACACTGAGGATCGGGCCTCATGCGGTCCCGATCGTCGGAGTAACACGCGCTGGTTTTACTGGTCCAGAGATCGGGCACTCGTTTGATGTGGCGGTGCCGATCTGTTCGCAGGCTACGTATTGGACCGAAGGCAACTGGCTGGAGTCAAGCACCGACTGGTGGCTGACGGTGATGGGGCGTTTGAAACCAGTCGATGCGTTATCCACAGCGAATGCGGGACTCAAATCTCTTTCCCCTGCTGCCTTTCAAGCGAGTCTTCGCAAGGACTATCCCACTGAGAACGTCCGGGACTACCTCCATTTCCAACTCGTGGCGGATTCCGCTCCGGGTGGTGTCTCGTGGTTGCGTGATAAGTACGAGACTCCTTTATGGATGCTTTTGGGACTTGCGGCCGTCGTGCTGTTGATCGCCTCCGCGAACCTTGCCAACCTGATGCTGGCGCGCGGCAGCACCCGCGTGCAGGAGCTTGCCTTGCGGCTGTCGCTCGGGGCAACACAAGGCCGATTGATCTGTCAGCTCCTGTGGGAGAGCGCTCCGCTCGTTGTTTTCGGAGCGGCGGCAGGCCTGTTACTCGCGCGGGGTCTGGGCAAGTGCCTCGTAAGCTTGCTGAGCACGCAGGGGGACTCGTTGTTTGTAGACCTGCGTCCCGATTGGCTTGTGTTGGGATTTACGTCAATGCTCGCTGTATTAACGGCGTTGCTTTTTGGATTGGTCCCGGCCTTTCGAGCGGCCAGTGTTGCTCCCAGCGAAGCGATGAAATCCGGCTCGGCGCAAGCGGGCGGCATGCAAGAAAGCAGCCGATTGCGGCGGGCACTGGTGATTGCTCAAGTTGCGTTGTCTCTGGTTCTGGTGACGGGGGCAGTGCTTTTTGCAAGAACGCTTGGAAACCTGCTCACCGTCGACGCTGGTTTTCGCGAAGACAGCATCCTGATTGCGCAGCTCGACTTATCGCGACTGCGCCTTCCTGTTACACGCCGCATCGCAGCTAAGCAGGAGATCCTCGGTCAGCTTCGCAGCGTCCCGGGCGCGGAGGGCGCTGCGGAGGCACGAATTATTCCGCTGAGCGGTAATAGCATAGACAACCGGGTCTGGGCAGAGGGCGAAGATCGCTTGTCCGGATTCGACCCGAATTTCAATTGGGTTGGTGAGGGCTTTTTCAAAACGCTGGGCATTCCGCTCCTGGCGGGCCGAGACTTTGACGAGAAAGACACCACCACATCCCCGAAGGTCGCAATCGTCAACGAGGAGTTTGCTCGACGATTTGGAAAGGGCACGAATCCTGTCGGGGTGTGGATTCGCCGCGAGGCCACGCCCAATGAACCGGAAACGGTCTTCCAAATTGTCGGCATGGTAAGAAATTCCAAGTACATTGATCTTCGCGAGAGATTCAGGCCCATTGTCTATCTTTCCGTCACACAGGATCAGAGTCCCAGCCCTTTTGAACAGGTCATGATTCATTCCACGCTGCCCTTGCCGATGCTGACGTCAAGCATCAAGCGGGTCGTTGGCGAAAGAAGTCCGGACGTCAATGTGGACTTGAGCCTTTTCAAAACGCAAATTCAGGAATCGCTTCTGCCCGAAAAACTTATGGCCGCGCTCTCGGGCTTCTTTGGGATTTTGGCTGGCCTTCTGACGGCCGTAGGACTTTATGGCGTGATCTCGTTTCTCGTCGCACAACGAACTCATGAAATTGGAATCCGCATGGCCCTGGGCGCGGGCAAAAGACAAGTCCTTGGATCGGTCCTTCGAGAGACTTTGATGCTTACTGCACTCGGCCTCGGGATAGGCTTGCCCATCACGTTCATCCTAGCGCGGCTTGTTGCAACCATGCTTTTCGGAGTAAAGCCCGAAGATCCCGCGGCCCTCGCGCTTGCTGCATTTGCCCTTTGCGGGGTGAGCTTTGCATCGGCTTACATTCCCGCGCGCCGTGCAGCGAAAGTGGATCCACTTGTGGCGTTGCGGTACGAATGAGGGCCCCTCACACTCCGCCATGCAAACCTTACTCCATTCACAAACAAAGAATTCCCGCGACCGGGACGGAGACATCGCGCCGCCCCTCAATAACCAAATTGAAAACTCAACAGAGACCGGTTTTACAGGTTTCCCGGACTCCGTTGAGCCAAGAGTTTCATTTTGTGCAGCTGGTTTATCAATCTAGGAGCTACGAAGTCCGTACCGACTGCAAGAAGCCTGCCAGTTTCGCTGTCGCCCTATAGAGCGGAATTGGGTCCAATTCCTTGAACGAACTGGTAAACGCGTTGGACAGGCTCCACATCGTTCGCGGCTGGAACTCCTCATGAATCGGCTGGAAATACAAGTCGTGCACTCGCCTTGCCAGATGTTTCGGGAATCCCGCTTCGTCCTCGATGAAGGCTTGGTAGATAAGCAGCTTTGCTGAAGCGTCAGCCAGTTGAGTCGATTGCCATCGTTCAACCTGCTCCTTCAAGGGGCCAAAGTTTCGCTGCATGCGGTCCACTCCCACAGCGAGGCTGTCCTCGAGCAGGAAATTTTTGGAGTGCTTCGCCAGGACGGGCGTGTACTCCCCATGGAATGCCAGGTTTTCGCAGACAAAGATTCTGAGCCCGACTGTGCAACTCAGCCTAAACGACTTATCGTGGCTGTTTCGCAGTCCGATCGCTAACCGGCACCCCTGAAATCCGGACGTCAGGTCCATCACCCCGAACATCTTCATTCCGTCCGTGGAAACAGCGTATTCCTCCCGGACTACGCCGATTTGCCGGAAGCTGAGAGCTTCGATCAACTTCTCAACCACCTGGATGTGCGGGATAGGTTTGTGGGTCGCCGTCGCACTTGGCGTGGGGACGCGCGACAATTGCTCTCGCGTGAGCTTCCCGCCGTAAGACGACAGTGTCATTACTGGAGCTTGCTCCGGCGGTGCTGCAATCGCAGGCGCCGCAGCTGGCTCGCTCTGTTCAAGAACTGCTGCTGTTACCATTGTGTTCTCCTCTACAAAGAAATAGGGAGAACCCGAAACCGGCAACAGTTCTCCCGAAAAGCTTTAACAAACGAGGTGGATCGACCGTCGGTTGAGGCAGTTGCGGTTTCTAGTCCGAGGAAGCGTGCTCATCGCCGCTTCGTATGGCGGGCTACTTTGACCGCACCAGGCCGTTGGTGATCAGATCCAGGAACCAC
>JBPYDQ010001153.1:0-10683 GCA_051986135.1 Terriglobales bacterium
TTGTAAGGACGCTGCATACATTCGGAATTAGTCGAAGGGCTAAAAGTGGGGTAGACAAATCCGCGAAGGCGAAGATCACGAATGACGGGCAAACTGGAGGCTGGAAGTTCTTTCGGTTTGCCGCCTATCCGCGAAGCTCGTTTGCTCAAGATGCAAGAGGAGGTCGACATTCGGATTTCGGAAGGCACGATCAGCCGAGCTTTTGTCGAGCGCTCTTTAGAATTTCGTCCGAGAGGCGCGGATCCTTCACAGCGCGAGCCAGTACTACGGCACCGATCATGGCCGCTGCCTGAAAGATGGCTTCTTTTCTTTCCCCACCCATCGCGGGAATAATTTCCTGAAATCCTTGCTGGAATGCCGCTTTCAAAGCAGGCGTCGAGTGGGCCACCTCCTGGGCCAGTGCGGCCATGGTGCAGCCGTCGCCTGGATTATCGCGGTGCCGCCGGCTCAGGTAACGGTCAGCGTACGTTTCTTTGCCCTTGTTGCTGTTGCTGCGCTGCATGCGCTGGTGCGAGACTTCTATGCCGTAAACAACGGCAGCTGCCTGGAGTTCTTCCTTCGAATGGAAATGGGCATAGAAGGCGCCGTGTGTCAGGCCGGCAGCCTTCATCACTTCACCTACGCTTACCTTGTCAAATCCCCGTTCACGGAAAAGGCGGGAAGCCTCCTTCACAATCCGTTCATGTTTTGCGGCGGTCTCCTTGGCGGGATAGCGCATATTTTTTCCGTGCATCCTCCATCTATGATAGTCATCATATCACAAAGTATGACGGCCATCATATTTGATGCTGGTCCTACAAAAAGGAGGCTTTATGAGACTCACAGGCAAGAAGGCTCTTATTACAGGCGGTAACAATGGTATCGGTCTGGCCACGGCTAGACTTTTCATTGCTGAGGGCGCGCAGGTCGCCATCACGGGTCGCGACCAAAAAACGCTGGATGCGGCGTTTCGAGAACTCGGACCCAACGCGCGTGCCTACCGCGCTGATCTCACCATTGCAGAAGACCGCAAGCGGCTCTTCCTAGCGCTGGCCAAGGATTTCGGGAAACTTGACATAGTTTTCGCCAACGCTGGCATTTCTGGCCGGACGCCGACCGGTTCGACTGACGAGGCCACGTTTGAGAACATCATCCACACCAACCTGAATAGCGCTTTCTTTACGGTGAATTCAGCGGCGCTTCTGCTGAACGATAACGGCAGCATCATTTTTAATGGGTCGGTACACAACTATCTTGGCCAGCCTGGCGGTGCCGCATATGCAGCTACGAAGGGCGGCTTGGTCTCTATGGCGCGTTCCATCGCCGCCGACCTGGCGCCACGCAACATTCGGGTGAACGTCGTCGCACCCGGCGCGACCAAAACTCCCATCTGGAAGCGCGGAGCCCGGGCGTCGGCTTCCGCAGAAGAATCCGCTAAGGTCACGAAGTTCATCTCGGCCGTGGTGCCGCTCGGGCGATGGGGCGAGCCCGAAGACCTCGCCAAAGCCGTCCTCTTCCTTGCCTCGGACGATTCCTCTTACGTCAACGCAGTCGAGTTGATGGTGGATGGCGGAGCGACGGGTGCCCCGTTTGGAGCTCCCATTCTTCGCGGCTGACACTAAAAGAGGCATGGAGCAAGAGAATGAGAGGTGAACTCTTTCCTCCCGACTCTGACATCTGCCGCGTCATTGGGTACGGCAGGATCAGGCTTTCGCAATGATGTTGGGGTCCGGTTTAATCGAGTGGGGTTCGAAGCGTTCCGTGCTGGAAAAGTTCGACTACGGGGCGGGCGACTTAGCAGTGTGCAACCTTCATATAGGAGAATGGGTTGGACTCATGAAGGTACAGCATCTACGGCTCTGTATTTCCGATGCGGCGCTGTTGGCCGCCTCTGAGGGAGCTAATGGCGAGGTAGAACTGCGCGCTTCGCGCAAGTTTGCTGACTCGCGCCTGAATGCGGTGGTTGCAGCTGCTCACGCGGAGATAGTTGCTGGCTATCCGAAAGGGCGGCTTTTCTGGATTCTCTCGAGCAGGCGATGGCGGTCGCGCCGGTCAATGGTTATGCGTAAGGCGTCGTCCTGTGCAGATCTACGGAGACGGACTAGGCACAGCGCTTACGAAGAATTAAGAGTTGGTCGACGCGAAGATGGAAGATGACTTGGGCCTCGAAGAGATGGCGCAATCGGTAGGCTTGAGCACAGCTCATTTCCCGCGGATGTTTCGCAAATCAACGGGCGAGACGCCACATCAATTTGTTTTGCGGCAAAGAGTTGAGCGGGGTAAGGCAATGTTGCGTGTTCCCGATCCGCGAGTGTTGGACGTGGCCGTGGCGTGTGGCTTCAAAACCCAGCAGCACTTTGCGCAAGTCTTTCGTGATGTCTGTAGAGTCAGCCCGACAGAGTATCGCCAGGACTTTCTAGGTTCCAGCCCGTCTTGCTGAACATCTGGGCGAAGAAGACCTTACAGATCGAGAGCTTGATGTTCGGCTCATTCGAGACGGTACCGCAACGAGCAGATTGCAGATGAGTTGGCGATTGCCGAGACGACTGTCAATTTTCGTATCAAGAATCCGGACGAGAACTCCAGCTCGCAACCTCAGCCGTGACACGGCCCGAAAAGCTCGTAACTAATCGAAATCTGACGGTCGTAAAAAAGGGGGATTTTCGTAAGTTGAAAAGGGCTTAATGGCGGGAGCGACGGGACTCGAACCCGCGGCCTCCTGCGTGACAGGCAGGCGTTCTAACCAGCTGAACTACGCCCCCGCATGTAAACTGAATTTCCTACTCCGTACTCCTACTGCGCATGTCCTCCTGCGGCTTGGATTCTCAAGACCGCCCCAAAAGCCGTGACCGGGCGGTTCTGACCAACTAAACTGCCTTCCCTTCGCTCTCTTCGTCAGGTTAGCTGTAAACCCATGTGTTTACAGGATTTCCTTGACGTCAACCAATTCGCCACCAGCCAATCGTATCAACGTTCGCGGTTTATGGACACCAAACAAGACCGCTCGCAATATTTCTCAACAGGATAACCGCGGCCCAGAACACCTGTCCCTGCTCTGAGATGAATTGTAGCAAAGCAGGGTCGCATTCGTCAGGCAATTACCACAGCAGGGTTGTATTAGCTGGCCACAAAGAAGTGCGTACAGTGCCCCAGCCTGGCCTGCGAAAATTGTCGATTTTGTAGACGGTTTTTTAGAAGCGTTATGAGCACACATTTCCGACCGGCTCTCACGCAAGCTTGAGTGCAGTCCGGCGGCACGCTCGCACCTGACAACTGGTAGCCGGCATCCTGACTGCCCATCTTGCTGCATGTGATGTCCACGATCTCACCGGCGTAGGCGTTCTCTCCTTTGCGCCGAAGAAAACGGACGCCGCGAACATGGCCAAAACAACCACCAACCAAAGCTGTCTCCTGGGACTTCTTCTTCAAGATTTCTTTCCCGCGACGAAACGCCCTTGTCGACCGCCCCCGGTGATTTGGGCGATGCCTTCAATCCACATGCAATTGGGCGGCTCAGGATCTTCGAATGAGCCCTCCTGAGGCAATCACGGGCGTCGCTGGTGCCAGCTCTCAGACTCTGCTGTTGCTGCCGCTGTCCGCAATTTGCCGAGTCGACGCGAATCGTTGGGGCGGCAATCATCAATCAGGTGTGACTCTTCAACCTGCACCCTACATCTGCTCACCACCGGGGTGAACGCCGGGGGGGGCGATTTTGAGAGAGGGCGGAATTCACGAGCGTAGCTACGCGCAGAATTCGGTCCAGATCTGCCCCAAGAACGTTCCATTGACCGCATCCATCTCAATTGTCTACGGCCGGGTGATGAGGCAAGCGATCGGAGATCTGTTCGAGCAACCGGAACTCACAAGTGCCCACAAGGAACCGGGTCATAGGTGATGCCGCTGGTGTTGATCAAAACGGGGGGCGCACTGTGGTGGCAATGAACTCCCAATAATTCCACTGGGGCATGCTCGGTCAGCGGCGACATTCGAGATTCGATCAGAATCATTGATGGTTCACCGCTCCGATTTTTAGACGTTCAGTTTCGACATGTAGATCGCCATTCCCACGACCGCGTCGATATTCCTTGCGTCGAGGCGGGCGATCTCCTCATGACTGGTAATTCCTCCAGCCGCAATCAACCGGCGGCCTGTAACTGCACGTAGTTGCCAAATTACTTCGCTGGGAAAACCTTGCATCAGGCCTTCGCTGTCGATATGTGTATAGAGGAAAGCAGTGCACCACAGTTCTAGTTCCTGGATCATCTGAACTGGACATATTTCCGTTCGGAGCCGCCAGCCCTGGGTGGCGACCTTTCCGTTTTTCGAGTCGACCGCAAAGACTAACCTGTGGCTCCCAACTTCGGATGCCAGGGTGGCAGCGAAGCCGATGTTGATTCTTCCACCACAAACAAGGGAAGATCCGACGATGACCTTCCTTGCACCCAGGTTCAGAAGGGACTCGGCTGCGCCAACCGTGCGGACTCCGCCGCCTACCTGGCAGGGCAATCGTGTAACCAAATACGAGATCAATGATCGATTGTTGCCTCTTCCCATAGCTGCATCGAGATCGACAAGCTGAATCAAGGAGTATTTGCGAAAGCGTTCAATCCAGAAATCGAAGTTATCGAATTCCAGCGCTTTTCTCTCTCCTTGAACGAGCTGAACAATCTTGCCGCCCATTAGATCGATGGAAGGAATCAGCATGGCAGCCTCATAGGCAACCCCTCAGCTGCGAGATTTCTTTTCAGCTCGCGAATGGAATGCAATCCGTAGTGAAAAATGGAGGCCGCCAGAGCAGCATCGGCGCAACCGTTACGGAATACCTCAACAAAGTGCTCGGTAGTGCCGGCGCCACCAGAGGCGATCACGGGAATGTTAACGGCAGAAAAAACGCGGGCGGTTAGCTCGCAATCGAAGCCGGTCCGCGTGCCGTCATGGTCAATCGAGGTGAGCAAAATCTCACCCGCGCCCCTATCCTCAGCCTCCTTGACCCAAGCGAGGACATCCATCTCAGTAGACTCTGTGCCCCCGGCTATCCACACCTCGGAACGGCCGGTGACAGGACTGCGCTTGGCATCTAGCGCAACGATAACCGCCTGAGAGCCGAAGCGCGAAGCGATCTCGGTGATCAGCTCGGGTCTGGAGACGGCAGCGGAATTGATGGCCACTTTGTCGGCGCCCGCCTCGACCACCGCGGCGGCCTCGTGCAAGGAATGGATTCCGCCACCAACAGTATAAGGAATGAATAACTCTCGGGCGGAGCGACGAACCACATCCAGCAAAGTGGCACGGCTTTCGCGAGTTGCGGAAATGTCGAGAAGGACAATTTCGTCTGCACCGCCGTCAGCATGACGTCGGGCGAGCTCGGCAGGGTCTCCGGCATCGCGCAGGTGGGAAAAGCGCACCCCCTTAACCACGCGTCCCCCACTGACATCCAGACATGCGATGATGCGTTTCGTCAGCATGTGCAGAAGTTCCCCAGCACTGCCAATCCCGTCTCTCCAGACTTCTCTGGATGGAATTGCACCCCGAAAATATTGCCACCCTCGACCGCAGCGGAGAAAGGAGCACCGTAGTCACACGTCGCGACTGTAGCTTCTATCACGGGCGCGCAATAACGGTGCGTGAAATATACGAACCCCCCAGAGCCGATTCCTCGCAACAGACGAGTTGGCCAGCAAATTTGCAATCGATCCCATCCGACGTGGGGAGACTTCACCCCGGCAGGTAACGATTGACATCTTCCAGCAAACCGACCTAACCCGAGAATTCCCGGAGCCTCGGCGGAGGATTGAAATAACCACTGCATGCCGAGACATATGCCGAGCAGGGGTTTACCCAGTGAAACCTGGCGCGCGAGCGCGGCGGCGAGAGGGTTGCTGGAGAGAACTCTTGTCGCTTGGAAATTTCCCACGCCGGGCACGACGAATCGATCCGAGCGTTCGATTAAGTCTGGATCAGACGTTACGGTGCAAGCGTACCCGAGATACTCAAAGGCTCGTTTTACCGAGGCGATATTTCCGGCGCCGTAGTTCACGATGGCGATCACAAAAGCCCCTTGGTGCTGGGCAGCATGCGCCGCAAACGCGGATCCCGCCAGCAGGCCGCGCGCAAAGCGCGCGCGAAGGCTTTGAACAACGATTCAATTTTGTGATGGCTGGAGCGTCCATACAAAACTCGGGCGTGCACGTTGGAACGGGAGCCGCGGGCGAAGCCTTCAAAGAAATCATGTACAAGTTCGACCTGAAGATCACCCACACATGCCGCTTTCACCTTGGTCTGGACCACAGCCGCAGCCCGCCCACCAAAATCGACGGCGGCTAGCCCCAGAGTCTCATCCATAGGCATCAAGAAATATCCTGCACGCAGCATGCCCCGCCTGCTGCCGAGAGCGTAATCAAATGCTTCACCGAGGGCGATACCGACATCTTCAACCGTGTGGTGTTGATCGACATCGAGATCACCCTCGGCCTGGACTTCCAGATCAAATCCACCATGGCGAGCAAATAACTCCAACATGTGATCGAAGAAGCGAATGCCAGTCGACACGCGATAACGCCCGCGGCCGTCGACTAGAAGCTTGACCACGATGCTTGTCTCCGATGTCACTCTCTTGATCTGCGCCCTTCTCATGCCAGAGACCTTTCCGCCGTAAGCATCGCACGAAAGGTTTCGTCCAGGGCTGCCAGCAGGCCATCCATCTGTTGATCGGCAGCGATAGTGATGCGGACGCACCCTTCACACCCCGGATCGCTGGAACGATCGCGTACCAAGATGCCGCGGCTGGACATGGCAGTTATGAAGGATTGCGCGCATGGACCGAAGTTGGCGAGAATGAAGTTCGCCTGGCTCGGCCAATAGCGAATTCCAAGCGAGAGGAACTTGGCTTCTAAGCGTTCGCGCCCGCGACGAACCTCCGATGTGTAACATTCGACGAACTCCTGATCCGCCAATGCCGCAGGAAGGCAAGCCAGGGCTACCGAGTTGACGTTATACGGGGAGGCACACTTCCGGACCATATTTAATTGCTCCTCCGGGCCAACCAAGACGCCAATCCGGAGACCTGCCATTCCATAGGCTTTTGAAAAGGTGCGCGCCACAAACAGGTTCGGCAAAGTGCGAATTTCGCTCAGAAGGGTTTGCCCATAAAATTCGAAGTAGGCTTCGTCCACCAGGACGGCTGCATCAGTGGCAGCACGCGCCACTCGCAAGATGTCGGTGGGATCTGCAACCGCGCCCGTCGGATTATTGGGATTAGCGATGGCGATGAAGCGTGTTGCCGAATTGATCCGATCAAGCAATCGCTGGAATGGGAATTGGAAGTCGGCGAGCATGGGGAGGGAAATAACTTCAGCTGCAGTGCTTGCCGCCATCAGTTCGTACATCGCGAACGTTGGCACAACCACCAGAGCCTCATCGCCCGCTTCCAGATAAGTCTGGCATAGCAGGTGAATCGCCTCATCTACACCATTCGTGAGAAGAACTTCTCGGGGACTCAATCCCAGGAAGTCGGCGGTCATTCGCTCGATCGGCGCCCGCTCGGGATAACGAGCTAATTGGTCCGAGCTCAGCCTCCGCAATCGCTCGACAACGCGAGGAGAAGCCCCTCGCGTGTTTTCGTTGAAATCCAGACGCAGACCGATGCGGCCGCTCAACGGCGGATGGTATTGCTTTAGGTTCTGCACCGCGCGGCGAGCCTCAAGCATGCGAACACCTCATGCGGATCGACTGGGCATGCGCTGTCAGACCTTCAGTTTCGGCCAGGGCTGTAATGGCTGGTGCTGTTCGCTGCAACGCTTCGGCTGAAAGTCGCTGCACGGTTATTAGCTTGACGAAATCGAACACGGTGAGTCCTCCCCGGAAGCGAGCACCACCACCGGTCGGGAGAACGTGATTTGGACCGCTAACGTAGTCACCGGCGGCTTGCGCAGAATAGTCCCCCACAAAGATGGAACCTGCATTGCGAACTTGATCCAGGTGCTCGCTAGGAACGCTTATGTGCTCAGGTGCAATCCGGTTGGCCCAAGCCATTGCCTGGGAACGATCACGGGCCATGAGGACGTATCCCGTTTTCTGCAGACACTCACGGGCGACGGTGTTGTCTCGCGACAGCTCCGCAACGCTTTCACAAACAGCCCTGGCCAATTCTTGGGAGCAGGTAATTAGAATCGCCAAGGCATCAGGATCGTGCTCGGCCTGAGCCACTAAATCAGAAGCAATCCAGCAAGGGAGGCCCTTATGACTGACAACCACAACCTCAGTTGGGCCGGCGAGCATGTCGATCGGGCAGTCCGAAGCAACCAATCTCTTGGCAGTCGTTACGTAGTTGTTTCCCGGACCCACGATCTTGTCGACGCGAGGGATAGATTCGGTTCCGTAAGCGAGAGCGGCGATCACCTGAGCGCCGCCTACCCGATAAAACTCCTTGATCCCTAACTCGTATGCAACCGCCAGCAGCTCGGACCTCGGATTCGGCGAGACCACGCAAACCCGAGCGACTCCCGCCACGATTGCGGGAATTGCAGTCATCAACAGGGTGGAGATGAGTGGGTATCGGCCACCCGGCACATAGCAACCCACCGATTCCAACGGGCGAACTAATTGTCCAACGGTGAGACCGTTCTTCGTGCTTATCCATTCGACTGGCCTTTGCCGTTCGGCAAAGGCGCGAATGTTTTTCTGTGCCACATGGACCGAGGACATCAGTGTGCGCGAAACCGATCGCGATGCCTTGCGCATTTCAGCCCGCGAAACCCGCAGACCTTTCGTACCCAGATCATCCCAATGGCGCGCATATTCGCGCAGCGCAGGGTCGCCTCGGCGGCGTACGTTGTTAATGATCCTCATCACTTTATTTTCGTTGCGCCGATTCGGCCGTGCCCGTAACGCCAGCCTGCCTACGGCTTCTTCTGCCGCTTCCGCCCAGAGGACTCGCATCAGGCCACCACCTTGTTAAGCGGGTATTCCACGATTCCTTCGGCGCGCGCCGCCTTCAGCTTTGGGATCACTTCCCAAGCTGTGGGTTCTTCGATGACTGTATTCACCGCAACCCAGATGTCGTCACTGAGCGGGGCGATGGTGGGTTGGTTCAAGGCAGGAAGCACTGCTAGAACGTCAGCGAGATGTACACGGCGCACGTTTAGCATTAAGCCGACCCGGCCCTTGGCTTCGAGCGCTCCTCGGAGCATGAGTGCAAGGTTCTCGATCTTCGAGCGCTTGCCGTCATGTACCCAGGATTTACAGTTGGCGATCAGCTGCGTGTTGGACTCGAGAACGATATCCAGGATGGACAGGCGATTGGCGCGTAGCGAGCTCCCGGTTTCCGTGATCTCAACAATTGCATCAGCAAGCTCGGGGGGTTTGACTTCCGTGGCACCCCAGGAAAACTCCACGTTAACGTTGATCCCCTTTTGGCTGAAGTACCTTCGCGTAACGCTCACCAACTCCGTGGCGATGGTGCGCCCTTCAAGATCCTCGGGTTTCTTATAGTGTGAGTTTTCTGGAGCTGCAAGAACCCAGCGTACCTTCGCTCGGCTTTGCTTGGCGTAGACCAGATCCGTAACGGTAGCGACCTCGAGGCCGCTCTCCAGAATCCAGTCCAAACCTGTGATGCCGGCGTCCAGGGTCCCATGTGCGACGTAACGCGCCATTTCTTGAGCGCGGATCAGCATGCACTCTATGTGCGGATCGGAAGTACCGGCAAAATAACATCTGCCATTCGTGTAGACATCTAGACCAGCGGCCGATAGCAGCTGGAGGGTGGACTCCTGCAGGCTGCCCTTGGGGACACCCAGCCGTATCTTCATTGTGAGATCCCTCGTTTTACCCGGGCGGAGAGCTCGATGGTATGAGTAAAGCAGGACACGGTTCCCTCGTGGCAAATGCGGCCGTGTCCCTGTACGCGCACCCGGACAAGCAGTGCGTCCCGATCGCAATCGGCGCTGATCGATTCCACGCTGGCCAGGTTGCCGGAAGTTTCGCCCTTGGTCCAAAGCTGGTTGCGGCTGCGACTGAAGAATGTGGCAAATCCACTCTCCAGGGTTTTCTCCAGCGCCTCACGGTTCATGAAGCCAACCATCAGTACTGCTCCGCTCTCGGCATCCTGGAGCACGACCGGGAGCAGTCCATGCATTTTGTCGAATTCGAGATCAAGCATGACTTTGTTTCCTCTTGCGCAAAACAAAAAGCCCGCTGCGCTAATTGCGTCAGCGGGCTCAACCTTGAATGACTGCTGTTTTCTAGGTATAGACCTCCGCTGACACGCGGGCAGCGTGGTGATGATGATGCCGATGCCCTTGTGAAAGCGAAGTCATAACCAAGGCAGTATAAAGGAGCGCGATAGAGGCGTCAATAAGGATGATTCGATCTTCGGGGAGGGAGGGAGCTGCTCGTCACGGGCAATTCCACCAACGGGCCGACCACCAGCGCGAATGCTGCCCGGAGTTAATTCCAAAAGCAGATCGAGCTGTCTCGGGCGATAGTCAGTTCAAAATTGGTCGAAGCCGGCAGTGAATGACGGCGTGGATGTCTGCGAGTAGTCTGCGGCGATGGAGACATCGACAACGCTTGCTACTAAGCCCCAGCCTAGCCGGAAGGATTGTGATGAATATCCAGGCGTGGAGGGAATAAACGCACACCTGAAATAGAGAATGGAAGGCCAGCAAGTCGACAGCGTATTTCGAATCTCATTTGGCAAGTTCGTTC
>JBPYDQ010001154.1:0-3897 GCA_051986135.1 Terriglobales bacterium
TAAAGCAAACGCCTACGAAGTACGTCCAAAACAGGTGCCAAGGAATCCACCTCGGTACAAGCGACGCGATGACGTTCGTCAGGGTCAAATGTTCAGTACCGAAGGCAGCAAGTGGCGCAGCGTAGAAAATTGGCCCGAACAGAATCAGCTTGTCGAATCCTCGCGCCTTTTGCCAATCGCCACGAACAAAAATCGTGATCAGCCCGATGGCAATGACCACTACAAAGGCAAAATATGACCACGTGACCTCGTTGGGAATTGCGACGAAAGCCATGACTACTGGTGTCTTCAACAAGCTGCATTCCTTTCTCCCGGTTCCGCCCAAACTCAATTTCTTGGCCTTACGCGGCTTGGCATCCGGCGATTCCTGTCATGGTCCCTCAACTTCGGGCGCATAACTCTTCCAGTTCTCCGGGTCGCTGAAGTATTCGGCGACTGAGTCTGGATCGAGCAACTCAACCGCTCGACGATCATCAATGCTTGCTGCGCAATAATCGGCTATGTCGGACACGCAGGTATCGACCGGCTCGAAATCGCGGCCAATCCGCGCGCTGATCTTGAGCAGAACGTCCCAGCACCGGCGATGCCCACCGCGGCCTTGCCGATGACCTCGGCGAGTTTGCGCTTTTCCTCGGGCGTGAATTCGATTTGACGATGTGTTGCACAAAGCCAGCCACCAATCCTTGGTGTATTGACAAATGAAGATGCAATCATGTGTTGCTAAAGCAATTCAGACCTACTCTGTGCACCTCCGTGCAGTGACAACCGGATACAAACTGGCTACCCTTCCCAACGGCGCCGAAACTAAAACTCTCAGCTGTGTTTTGGACAACAAATTCCGTTTCCGCGAGGCAAATTTATGCAGAAGAAGTGCTGGACGCTCTGGAAAGTAGCTCTTCTGGTACTGATTTCGTGCTCGACCATACTCGCACAGCATGCGCCAGTTGGTTCTGAGCGGGCTGTTCCCGTTCACCTTCAGGATGGAGATGAATTTACCACCCCTTTGTCTCGGCTGCTACGCTACGGCGAACTGCTATTTAACGCGAAATTCACAGTCCAAGACGGAGCTGGGCGTCCGCTCTCGAAGGGTACGGGCGCTCCGCTTTCTGACCTAAGTTCTCCGCTGCTGTTCCCGCGGAACTTTGATCGCTTGTCCTCGCCCGAGGCTAATGCCTGCTCTGGTTGTCACAATGCCCCCAACAGCGGCGGAGGTGGCGATCGCGTCACTGAGGTTTTCGTTTTGGCGCAGCGGTTTGACCGGCTTACGTTTGACCACGGTGACAGTATGACATTGCGAGGAGCCATCGATGAATCTGGCAGTTTTGTCACAATGGAAAACGCGTCGAATGAGCGAAAAACGATTGGCATGAATGGATCGGGCTATTTAGAGATGGTGGCGCGGCAAATGACAGCGGAATTGAGGGCTATTGCCGCTGGAATGCCGCTAGGGTCAAGTAGCGCGCTCATCAGCAAAGGAGTTGTGTTTGGCACATTAACGCACAGAATCGACGGTACTTGGGACACGTCAAAAGTTGTGGGACTTCCTGCTCCAAGCCTGACATTGACAGGCAGCAATCCTCCGAGCCTTACAGTCCTTCCATATCACCAAGCTGGCGCAGTGGTCTCCATCCGAGAGTTCACAAATAACGCCATGAACCATCATCACGGGATGCAAGCAGAGGAGCGGTTTGGATTGAATATGGATCCCGACGGTGACGGCATTGTGAATGAATTGACTGTTGCTGATGTAACGGCGGTTTCGCTGTTTCAGGCGACCTTACCTGTCCCTGGACGGGTGATTCCGAACGACCTCGCCGTCGAACGCGCAGTCTGGAATGGTGAAAAAGCTTTTGATCAAATCGGTTGTAACAGCTGTCACATCGATGCCCTGCCCCTTGATAAGAAGGGCTGGATGTACACGGAGCCCAATCCTTACAATCCGGCCGGTAATCTGCAGGTCGGACCAGTAAATTATCCCGGAACGGCGCCTCCCCTTACGGTTGATTTGACGAGCGAGGCACTACCGCAACCACGGCTTCACCCAAACGCAAATGGCGTGGTCATGGTACCCGCTTACACGGATCTCAAACTGCACGACATCAGTGCGACCGGTGATCCGAAAACCGATCCAGAATGCGAACCGCTTGACCAGAACCAGCCCGCAGGATCACCGGAGTTCTTTGCGGGAAATTGTAAGTTCATCACTCGCAAGCTGTGGGGATTTTACAATCAGGGTGGGGCGTTCATGCACCACGGAAAATTCACTACCGCGAAGGAGGCGGTTGAAGCGCACAGTGGAGAAGCCCTTTCTTCGCGCCAAGCATTCGACGCGTCGCCCCCCACTCTGCGCGACGACCTGATCGAGTTCTTGAAATCCCTTCAAGTCCTACCGCAGGGAAGCAAGTCTTTGGTCGTGGATCAATACGGCAACCAAAAGCCTTGGCCGCTGGCCATGGCGTCCAAATGAGACAAAAGAAAGCGGCTCGAGCTTGACGACCGTTTCCCGGCCACTTACAACCCGTCCGGGGTGCGAAGCCCAAAACGCGAGCCTCGACACAAAGATCGATCCTGATGAAGCTTTCGCCATCAGGTCGAAATGGAGGCAGTAACCATGCCGCAGAAAAGCTATATGCTCGATTAAACTTCATCCTGCGGAGCGCACCGCAATTCTCAATGGCGATGTCACACCTTGGCCTACCTCGAACGCCGGATGACAGCAGTAACGTTTATCGGTGTGTCCCACGCACGGCTCTTGCACTCGCTTGCCGGCCGATGTAAGAACACATTTCGCCAGGTCGGGTATCGGGAGAAAAATTAGAAATGGAAATTCTCAACTATTGGGACAACTGACCACGTTCTTTTTCCAATCGCTCAGCCAGAGGCCAAGGTGGTCGGTCTTCATGATCGTTTCGAGCCGGTCGGAAGCACGTGTTCGTCCTCGGTGAGAGCGGCCGGTTCGGGGCGGGCTTCCTCATGGCCCTGCTGCCCGGGTCGGCGACGCGGACGGGCTTGAGCCGCACGACGTGGGCACGCTCGTCTCCGCCATGATCTTGCTGACTTTGGAGTTTGGGGAGCAACGGAACCGAAAGTACGGTTAAGCCATCGCGGTCGGCAGGGTCTCTGAGCTCCCTCGGCGAGCAGGCCGCTGTCGAACAACCCAACAACTTCAACGCCGCCGTTCCCATCATCGAGCGATGCCTCGACCTCGGCGTCAACCTCATCGACACCGTGCCGCGCTACGGATTCCCCGAGAGCTGAAGCGAGCAATACATCGGCCGCGTGATGCAACACCGCCGCAACGACGCCTTCCTTTGTACCAAGACCAGGAAGCGCAGCCGCGACAACACCCTCTGCGATATCGAACAATCCCTCAAGCTTATGATTTTCCCCAAGTGGAGCCAGGGTCGAGACTGTGCTCCGGGATAGCCCCACCAGGCGGTAAAGAACCTCGTGCCTCGGGTGTCGAGGGCGAAGGCTACGGGGATCAATGGACCACTAGCGCGCTAAAGGCGATCGCACAGCCAATCGCTCCCAGCACGATGCCCGATTGCCAGAACAGTCGTCGGCCTGAGAGCAGCGTGATCGAAGTCACGACCAGTGCGACTTCCAGAAAGACCTCACCAAGGTCGTAGTGGTCCGCACGGCGGCGCTCGTGACTGGTTTCGTTCTCAAGTTTTCTTGCCTCGGCGTCAATGTCTTTCTGCTGTTCACGATACGTGTCGGCCTCGGTCGCGTACTTTTTGTGAAGCTGCGCGGTTTTTTCCGAATCGGTCGTGGCCATAACCGAAGCGAAGTCCGCGAACAACTCATCTTCGTGGCGGCGGATATTCTTGGCCTGGTAGTAGGCCCACTGATCGCTCGATTTGTTTTGCAACACGACCTCTTCGGTGTGCGCTC
>JBPYDQ010001155.1:0-4698 GCA_051986135.1 Terriglobales bacterium
ATCGGGCACTTCACTGGCCTGAGTTATTGGCAACTGCTCGAATCATGCCGGCAGTTGGTGCCACCGCAGAAAAAAGTGTTGCTCTTGTCCATGCGCAAGGCAGCTCGGTAGCCGCAATGACAATGGAGTACCAGTGAGGGCCCAAATCCCGGTTCCATGTTGCTACGGCCCCTCTAATTAACGACCAAGCCAATGGCGCCCAACATAAGGGTATGTCTCATCGGGTTATAAGGTGCGCCTTGCTAGTGCGGAAGTGTTGCTGGGTCCAGCAATCGTACGGACTTGAGCGAGGCGATTCTTTGTTCTGCCAGGCGGTCGGCAGCGGTATAAAACGGAATGTGATCCCGATCAGCTAAGGCAAAGACCTCTTCAATGCGATCGTATATCTTGTTCACGTTTGCCCAAGCGCGAGCGGGCTGAAAGCCGCCTTTGCGTAAACGATCGGTGTCAAAAATTGTTCCTCCCGAATTCGCTACGTAGTCGACGGCATACACAATGCCTCGGCGCTCCAGCTCGTCACCGTGCCGTTCTTCCGCGAAAATGTTGTTCGCCGAGCCTGCAACGATCTTGGCGCGCAGTTGCGATATGGTCTCATCGTTGATCACGGCACCCAGTGCATACGGCGCAAAGATGTCCACGTCCTGGCCGTAGATCTTGTCGGGAGCTACTCGAGCGACATCGAATTCCTGAACCGCCAACTCAACTTTTTGCGGATCGATATCCGTGACGACTACTTGGGCTCCTTCTTTCACTAGCATCCGAAGAGCGTTGTAGCCCACCGCACCCAAACCTTGAAGGGTAAACCGCCGGCCTCGCAGCTCGTCGGTGCCCCAGACACGCTTTGCGCATGCCTTTGTCGCTGCGATGCAACCTTGTGCCGTGGCGGGTGCGATATCTCCCGCGCCCCCACAATGGGTTGGCAATGTCACAACGTGGTTTGTCTCGGTAAAGATGATCTCCATGTCGCTCAGGGTCGTGCCGACATCTTCGCCGGTGATATACTCGCCACCTAACTGATCGACAAAACGCCCGAAGGCGCGAAGGAGGGCTTCATTCTTGTCTCGTTTAGGATCTCCAATGATGACGGCTTTCCCGCCTCCGAGGTTCACACCCGCAGCAGCATACTTGTAGGTCATGCCACGAGCGAGACGCAACGCATCCAGGATCGCGTCCTCTTCACTTGCATACGGCCACATGCGAAGGCCGCCGGCTGCGGGACCCAGGTGCGTCGAATGGATCGCGACGACTGCACGCAAGCCGCTGTCGGCGTCATTGCACATGACCAGTTTCTTGTGGCCGTATCGGCGCATATAGTCGAAAATCCGTGCCATGGTTTACTCCTGAGTCACGGGTCGCAGATTACCTCTAGGTCGCGAGAAATGCATTACTGGAAGCTGCCACAGGGTTCTGCGTCACTGAGCGGTATAGCCACCATCTACGAAGAGGATCGCCCCAGTGACATATGAGGATGCGTCGGATGCTAAGAAGACGACTGGACCAATCAACTCTTCCGGTCGACCGCGTCTCCTCATCGGGGTAAATGCAGTTACCTGCTTTTGCTTGTCGGAGCGATCGTGTTCTGCGGTTGCATCCTGCATGATGTTGTCAAAGTAGCCCGGCGCAATTGCGTTCACGCGGATGCCGCGCGTGGCCCATTCGACGGCCATCACCCGAGTTAGCTGGTTCACACCGCCTTTGGTCGCTGAATACACAGTTAGGCCGTTCACACCAATGATGGAGCAGATCGAAGAATTGTTGATGATGGAACCGCCCGTTCCCTGCGCGAGCATCTGGCGGGCTACCACTTGCGAACAGATGAAATATCCCTTCAGGTTCGTATTCATGACCCGGTCCCAATCCTCGTCCGTGAGTTCCTCGGCGGGATGAATAGCGTCGATGCCCGCGTTGTTTACGAGCACATCGACTCGCCCGAAATGACCGACGGTCGAATCTGTCAAACGCTGACAGCTGGCGCGGTCACTGGTATCGGCGACGATCATGTGGACTTTCCCTCCAGCCCGAGTTATTTCGCTTTTGGTGCGCTCGAGTTCTGCTTCGGTTCGGGAACAGAGCATGACCGAAGCCCCTGCCTCCGCCAGCCCACGAGCAATCGCAGCCCCTAGGCCCCTTCCCGAGCCCGTCACGATTGCAACCCGGCCCGATAAGTCGAACAACGAAGACGGATTGGTGTTTGCCATCAGTTCGTCTCTCTATGCGATACCGCCTTTTATTCAAACCACCAATGTCTGGCGCACAGCATGGACCACGCGCTCGACATTCGGGATAAACATCATCTCGGCCGCTGACAAAGGATAGGGTGCATCGGGAGCAGTCACCCGTTCAATCGGAGCCTGCAGCTCATAGAAGGCACCTTTGCCGACCGTCGCGGCGATCTCGGCTCCAAATCCTCCCGTCATGGACGCCTCGTGCACGACTACGCAGCGTCCGGTTTGCTGAGCGGCTGTCACCAGAGTCTCTGCGTCTAGGGGCAACAGGGAACGAACGTCGACCACAGTAGCCTCAATTCCGTCTGCAGAAAGCACGTCTGCAGCTTGAAGCGCGAGATGGACTGCGGCGCTCCATGCGATCAGCGTCACGTCCTTGCCCTTGCGCACTACGTTCGCGCGGGTGATATCGACTTCAACGGGTTCGGACGGCACTTCACTTTTGACGAGACGATATCCGCGAAGGGGCTCGCAAAAAAGCACCGGGTCTGAGTCATTGACGGCGCGCAGAAGCATACCCTTGGCATCGTGCGGATTGGAGGGAGCGACGACTTTCAATCCGTGGGCCTGCGTGAATTGCGCTTCGATGGCATCAGAATGCAGCTCTGGAGTCTTTCCTCCGCCGCCGAAAGGTGCACGAATCACAACGCTGGCTGTGAAACGTCCGCGACTGCGGTAACGCATGCGGGCGACTTGTTGGACAATTTGATGAAACGCCTGCAGGGTAAAACCCATAAACTGGATCTCGACGATCGGTTTCAGTCCGGATATGGCCAGTCCGAGCGCGGAACCGACAATCACACTTTCGGCCAGTGGCATATCCACCACGCGTTTTTGGCCAAATCTCGCGAGGAGCCCGTCGGTAGCCCGGAAGATCCCGCCTAGTTTCCCGACGTCCTGACCGAGCACAATAACCTTGTCGTCGGTCTCCATGGCCGTGCTGATGCCAGCTCGTATCGCCTCGAGCATGTTCATCAATGGCATGAGTCATACTCTCTTCGGCTGAGCAAGTTGCGAGTTAGTCCCGCGCAATTGCTGGAGCTGTCGCTGCGTCAGTTCGGCGTAGGTGTGTTGAAAGAGATCATCAGGCGCGGGAGGTGGCACCAGAAACGCAGCGGCGAACGCTCGATCGACCTCGTCCGATACCTCGTTCTCCCAATCTGCCTCTGTACGTTCATTCCAAAATCCGCGAGCTGTCAGGTAGCGCTGCACGCGGAGAATGGGGTTGAGAGCCTTCCATGCCGTCAGCGCCTCAGGCTTAACGTAGCGTGTGGGATCGTCAGAGGTGTTGTGCGCACCAAGCCGATATGTTAGTGACTCAATCAGTGTCGGTCCAAGGCCAGCTCTGGCGCGATCGACTGCAGCCTGGGTTGCCGCGTACACCGCAAACAGGTCATTCCCATCCACGAGCATGCCGTCGAATCCGTAGCCAGGAGCCCGTTCAGCGAAGGTCCGCGCTGCCGATTGTCGCTCCCGAGGTGTCGAGATTGCCCAGCCGTTGTTTTGCAGAAAGAAAATCAGGGGCGCTTTCACGACTCCCGCGAGATTGCAGGCTTCATGAAAGTCGCCTTCTGAAGAGGCGCCGTCTCCGAAATAGGTGAGGACTACTGCGTCGATCTTTTGCAGTTGCAAGCCCCACGCGAGACCGACTGCCTGGGGTAGCTGCGCTGCCAATGAGATTTGAATCGGCAATAAGCGGGCGCCCTGCGGTATGCATCCGCCAGCTGGGTGTCCTTTGAAATAAAGAATGAACGTTTCGAGTGCCAATCCCTGGCGAAGTAGAGCCGGCAATTCGCGGTATTGGGGGACGATCCAATCTCGGGCCGGGTCGATTGCGAACGCTGAACCAACGACAGAGGCCTCCTGGCCGTGCACTGGAGAAAACGTCCCGAAACGACCTTGCCGCTGATAGCTGACGCCCTTGCGGTCGAAGGCCCGGGACAACATCATGAGCCGCAGAGCCTGGAGGACCTGGTCGTCCGGCATCGGCGGTGCAGCGTCCCGCGCGAGTTCTCCATTCGGCTGAAGGAGAGACAAGGGAGAGACTGGTTCGGCCGTATGAACAAACTGGGGAATCACAGACTTTCCCTTCATACGTTAATAAGGACGACTTCCAGGGCTCAAAAATTCTCTCGCCCCGGATTGTATGCAAAGATGTATGCTGCATTGGATACGAAGTCAAGCGTTTTTACTCCGGGCCGCATGAGACCTCTATGTGGACTAACTACGGTACACGAGTACTTACGCGCGCAGGAAATCTTGCGGCGGTCATCCGCACGGTGTGCCACCGAGACGTGAGAACTGCGATGCATTACCAGCATCCCGAACTGGAAATCGTGCGTGCGGCACTCGACTACTGTGCCTCTCGAAAACTCGGAAAGCGCTGAACTGGCGCGAATTACACTTCTAACGAATCCCTGTTCGCCGATGCTTATTTCTGTCGTCGCACTTCTGGTTAGCCTGCGGTCGATCG
>JBPYDQ010001156.1:0-8577 GCA_051986135.1 Terriglobales bacterium
AATCTGGCTACTTCGATAAGCCAAACGGTCGCAGCTTGGGAACTTCGGGGCGACCTGCATTTCGCCTTATCTTCGTTTATTAGGGTATTAGGCGTTCGGGGTTGTTGATTTAGGTGTTCACCCAAAACATCTACAAACCAGCTCTGCTCACGTCCAGGAAAATGGCTATGGGAATCCCCATTATCGCAACCTATCCAGGGTTGTTTTCAGCTTTGCTTTGGGTCGACATCTTACCTGAGGCCGTAGAACTCGTCGAAACCGTGCGCCGTTGGCAAGCTCTGCGGATCTTTTCCGAGATGCCACTTGCCGTAGATTGCGGTGGCATAGCCAAGTTGATGAAACATATCGCCCATTGTGAACGCATGGGCCGAGAGAGTATTGGTGGTGCCCGGAGCAATGATCAGAGACAAGCCATTGCGAATCGAGTATTGGGCGGTCATCAAGGCCGCTCGTGACGGTGTGCAGCCTGGCTCGACTAGGAATTGGGTAAGTCGCATCCCCTGCTGCGCAAGCTGATCGAGCCTCGGAGTGGCGGCCCCACGGAGTTCACCGCCGCCATAAGAACCGAGATCGCCACAGCCCACATTATCCGCGAGGATGAACACCACGTTCGGCTTTTTATCCGCCGCGATTGGTCTTGTTTCCTGCGTCTCTGCGGGCTTCTCCACTTCTGGAATCTGCGGACGACTCTCCTGCGCCCGTGCATATCCATTAAGAAGAATCAGGGACGAAGTACACAATGCAAGAGTTCGAAGGATCATCCAAGTTGCAAGTCTCATGAGTCAACCCCACGTTTGAGCGATGTAGTTGAACGCAGTCGCCAGTGTGCTCCTCTCGGGGCCTCGTGCAAGCATAACGACAGTGCGACCGATGTCCAACTGAAAGAACTACCAGAGGAAGTTCCATGGAATCAGAACAGACCGAATAGTAGCTTTGATAGTTCTGGTCCGTGGTGAGTCGCTCCTTACCCGCCACGCAAGCTGCTTTATCTGTGCGCGATGACTGATGGGCATGTTTTAGGGGCGTAGTTTCGTCAGAAGATCCGCAAAGAACACGACTGGCGGACATTGCGCAGTTCTCTGTTATGTCTGCTTCCAGACACCGGCCTTTAAGAGATACGGACTACTTCCGGTAATCTCATTTCGCGTGCTTTGCCGAACACTGCCTTGCTGTTGCTCTGAAGTCGGTCATCGCGTTGTGCACTTATTAGTACTAATTGATCTGACTACGCAACCTAGTTGTTGACTCTAGCAATGGCTTCATTTACCTTCCTCTGGTCCTCCGCCGACACCTGGGAGGGACCGAGGTTATAAGTCAGTTTGTCGATGGATCCCGTAAAGCGGAACGGAACGTCATAGGTGAAGTCCACGGGCGTGCGGGTATCGCTCCCAATGTCGAAGGTCTCGTCGATTACCATAAGTATCGGAATGGTGTACTTGATTGGGTGGCGGTCCACTTCCTTGCCGTCCACCGTCAGCACACCGGTGCCGCCCTTGCCGAGCCCAGGACCGTTGTACTTGAAATCGAAAACAATCGTGTGCTTGCCGGCATCGAGTCCCGAAGGGGCTCTCCAGCGGAAACGTTCCAGGTCCAGCATGTTGTACACGAACACCGGCCTGCCGCTGCCAAAGTGGAAGATGTCGGTCGCAAACACCGCGAGAAGTCCAAGCACGGCGATCAGCAACATGGCGTAGCCGACCTTTCTTTTCCAGTTGCCACGCTTTCCTCTCGATACCAGAAGCAGTCCGAGGATCAACAAACCTAGACCAATCCACCTGAACAACCTGCTCTTGAGCCACCAGTTGAAGCTATGGGTTAAGTAGAGGCCGTAGCCGCCGAAGCGACCACCTAGGGTCGCGATCATCCCCTCCGCTCCGCCGGACGGAATGGTCACCTCGGCAGTGATCGTGTAGTCTTTGCCCAAAATGCTGGGAGCATTGCCCGCAGGAATTCCGGTGATCGCACCAGTGTAAGTGAATACCGTTTTTCCCGCGACCGCGCTCGGCCGAGGCGTGAGTGCACGAACGACGCCTGAGTTGTCCAGTGGGAAGACCTGATACTTCGCCGCCTCTTTCAGGAACAGTGCCTGCAGCTCCTTTAACTTAGCGGGATTACTAGCAGCAAGATCGTCAAACTCTGAATAGTCCTCAGCAATGTTGTAAAGTTCCCAGTTGTATTGGTCTAGTTCTCGGAGCTTACCTGTACCCAACTCCCAAGGAGGTGAGGGCGGCTCCGTGGCGGCAACCCATCCGTCATGATAAATCGCGCGGTTGCCGAGCATCTCAAAATATTGGGTGTCGCGCTTTGATGGCGCGTTGGCATTGGCCGAGTCAAAGGTGTAAAGCATACTCACGCCCTCGATCGGCTTCTGCTTGATGCCATCGACCTGGTCAGGCGCCCGGATGCCGGCGGCTTCGAGAATCGTAGGGACAATGTCAATCACATGATGAAACTGGGTGCGAATGGCGCCCGGGTCTTTGATATGACCCGGCCATGAGATGACGAGGCCCTGCCGGGTGCCACCGAAATGCGACGCGACCTGCTTGGTCCACTTGAAAGGTGTGTCGAAGGCCCAAGACCAAGCCACTGACATATGCGGATAGGTCTCGTCTGAGCCCCAATTGTCATGGTGCAACGCATTCATCGCCAGGACCGGTTTGACTTCCGGCTCATTCAGTAAGCCGTTATAGGCAGTCATCTGGTTGAACGTGCCGTATACGCTGCCTTCAGCGCTGGTTCCGTTATCTCCGACGATGTAGATAATCAAAGTGTTGTCCAGCTTACCCATGTCGTCAACGGCTTGAATCACGCGGCCAATCTCGTAGTCGGTATAGGCAGCGTAGGCGGCAAACACCTCCGCTTGGCGGGTGTACATTTTCTTTTCCAGCGGGTTAAGAGCATCCCACCTCGGCAGCTTGGCTCCGCCATATTCTGGCTGGCCGTCCGGCCATGGGGTCAGCTTCGTATTCGACGGAATAACACCCAACCGCTTTTGGTTCTCGAAGATCTGCTCGCGTAGCTTTTCCCAGCCCATATCGAATTTGCCCTTGAACTTGTCGATCCATTCCTGGGTCGGCTGGTGCGGCGAGTGCGTACCTCCTGGTACGTAATAGAGGAAGAACGGCTTGTCAGGGGCAGACGCGTTCAGGTCTCGCAAATACCGGATGGCGTCGTCAGCTAGGTCGGTGGTGAGGTTATAGCCGGGGTGGCCGATCCAGGGATACACCTGAGTCGTGTTGCGAAACAGATACGGAGTCCACTGGTCGGTCTCCCCTCCCAAGAAACCGTAGAAATACTCGAAACCCATGCCGATAGGCCATTGGTCGAAGGGCCCGGCCGTGGAGCTGTATTGAAATGACGGCGTGTTGTGGTTTTTGCCAAACCATGAGGTAGCGTAACCGTTCTGCTTCAGGATCTCCCCGATGGTGGCGTTATCGGGGCCGATCACTGAGTCGTAGCCAGGGTAGCCGGTGGACATCTCGCCGATTACGCCATAGCCGACCGAATGATGGTTACGTCCTGTAATCAGTGCTGCGCGAGTCGGCGAGCATAGAGCCGTTGAGTGGAATTGAATGTAGCGCAGTCCCGACTTGGCAATGCGCTCCAATGCGGGGGTGGGAATGACACCGCCAAAGGTTCCTGACACGCCGTACCCCTGGTCATCGGTCATGATGAGGAGCACGTTGGGCGCGCCCTTCGGTGGCACAACGCGCGGCGGCCACCAGGGCTTGGAATCCTTATAAGTTTCCTTAATCACGCCACCGAATTTCGGCGGTGGTGCTGGAAGTTGCTTTCCGTTAATCGTAGTCGTGGCATCGGCTGAACCCAAAGTGCCGCTGACCTGCTGTGGGGCGCCTTGTGCAACGCACGCTAAGAGCATCAACGAAAACACAACAGCTCTGACACTGTGACCGTCCAGTCTCTTTTTGGCTCTTCTTCCCATACTGCTAGGTTCCTTCCTGATCCAGAACTACGAACGCAAGGCGAACGCGCCAGCGACGACCATACTTCAGTGCGCTGAATCGGAAACGGGCCGTGACCGAGGCGCAACAGGATCGAAGCTGCTCGCGCTCTCACGCTGCGCTCAATGATTTCTTGCCAAGCACTGCCTCGTCGAACGACGGGAGCGGCTTAATAAAGGGGGCGAGCAGTTTGCCGGATTGCTCGGTCGTGAGCACGTCAGCAGGATCGAGTTTGAAGACCTCCGCCTGTTTCGGATGAGCCTCCCACTGATATTCGCCCAGCAGTCGGCCTCGATCGTCATAGGGCCAGATCATCTGCATTCCCGACGACTTGTAGAGATACATGTCTTTGACGTCGGGCTTGAATCCCTTCGCGGAGAGCACCTTCAACAACAGTTTGTGAGAGATTCCACCCGGAAGGTGACCCATTACTTTTTCTTCTTTGAGGCTTTTCCCCGAGACCTGCTGGAAGACAATTGCAGCCGACGCGATGAAGTGATCCGCCACCGCGACCTCTTCCTGCTCTACAAAGAAGATGCTCTGATTGGTTTCCGCCCACATGCGATAGAGGCTCTTCACCTGATCCTGTCCCTTCAGGTCGAGATTGCCCCCTCCCATCGTAAAGTGATACTGGGGTTCCATGGCCATCATGTCCGGCGCAAAGATTTCCTCGTAGCGTCCCGCTACCTCCAAGTACCGGTGCCGGCTGAAGGCCTGGAGCAAGAAGCGGTGTCGAGGATTTTCCGTCACCTCCAATAAGCGATCGATGGCTACGTTGAGCTTCGTGACATCGAATTTAGGCATACTTGGATCCTCCTTAGAATTCATTGCCAACGAGGCTTTTGTAGCTGATTAGTGGACTTAAACAAGACTGTCATAAATGACAGATGAAGACTCGAATTGACGGCCCCGACCTGTGGATCTGAGTTTCTGCTGGCTCTGCTTGCATTCGCGGGACAGGAAACCCCGCCGGGCTGGTCTGTCTCTCTGATGTGAAAACCGTGAACTAAGGCCACAATATTCCGCTAAACTGGCGGCTTTCTCAAGAAGCCTGTTACTGTTGACAGTGTGAATCCTCCGATTCCTTCCTTTCTTCTACTGTTATGCTCCAAGCGACGGGCTTGAAACTGACAAGGTGAAAAGTTCGATAACTGCTTGCTCACTCCGACAGCTATGACTACCAAACAAGGCAATGTAAGCTCGAAACCGAGTGCTTCGCGTCACGATCGGCAGCACCGAAATAGTCTTGTAGCATCGGTCTCATTACTCACATTGGCATTCGCCATCGCGATCGCGTTGATGGTTCACCGGACGCCCTTCAATCGCTCAATTCCTCTGGCAAATTCATCGGCTTCTCGATCCCCGTTTGGCCCAACCATAACCAACGCGACAAATGGTTTTGGACCTGCGCCCACAGGTATGGTCTTGATTCCAGGAGGAGAGTTCTCGATGGGCGCGAGCGATCCACCGGACACGGACGAAGTCGGCATGAAGGCCACCACAGACGCGCGCCCGGTTCATCGGGTTTACGTCGACGGGTTTTTCATGGACAAGACGGACGTCACCAATGCTCAATTTGCGTCATTCGTCAAAAAGACTGGTTACATCACTATCGCAGAGCGAAAACCACGGGCTGAGGACTTTCCGGGTGCACTACCAGAGAATCTTGTTCCAGGTTCAGTTGTATTCTCTCCGCCGAATCATCTCGTGCGCCTGGACGACAATTTCCAATGGTGGAAATACGTTGCGGGAGCAAACTGGCGGCATCCGATGGGGCCGAGCAGCGGCCTGAAGGGGAAAGATAATTATCCAGTCGTGCACATTGCCTACCCTGATGCGGAGGCGTACGCGAAGTGGGCCGGGAAACGCTTGCCCACGGAAGCGGAATGGGAGTTTGCCGCTCGCGGTGGCCTTGCTGGCAAATCATACGTATGGGGCGATTCGCTTCGACCGAATGGCAAGTGGATGGCCAATACTCACCAAGGGCAGTTCCCCATCAAGGACACCGGTGAGGATGGATTCGCCGGCATAGCCCCCGTCGCGCAATACCCGCCGAATGGATATGGTCTCTACGATATGGCAGGAAATGTCTGGCAGTGGACGAGCGACTGGTATCGCCCCGATTACTATCAGCAACTGGCATCAGCCGGAGCCGTGGCGCGCAACCCTCAGGGACCAGGTTCATCCTTCGACCCATCCGAGCCGGATCAACCCAAGAAAGTCCATCGTGGTGGTTCTTTTCTCTGCACCCCTCAATACTGTTCGCGCTATATCGTCGGAACCCGGGGCAAAGGTGAGGTGACCACAGGTACGAATCACCTCGGATTTCGCTGTGTGAAGGACGCGACGACACAGTCTGTTCAAGCTCGATAGGCCGTCTAATCCCTTGGCCGTCGGTGGCAGGGACCTTCGGACAACAACATCGACGCTGATCCTGGCACAAATGCCGGGGGGCACTGAGCGGCTGAGTGGGAGAGGTGTGCCGTCGAGCCGGTGTGATTTCTATGAGGACCGGGCATGGTGCCGCGATGCCCCGCCGCGGGCTCGAGTTCTCGCCGGATCGCGATCTCTCGCACGTCAACTAGGATCCACTTGGAATCAGTGGAAGCACTTTTCGTCCAATGCGGCAAGTTGTCCAATCGCAGCGGAACATGGGAATTGGCCCTCTAACTAGCAGACTGTTCTGCCAAGCCGTCTTCAAATTCAGACACCCGGACATCGCGCAGGCAAGCTGGTGGGCCGATTATGACCCGTTCCTTCGCGAACAGCTTTCGCCGTCACGCCCGGCTCATTTATCTGTTTCGCGCTGAATACATTTTTGAACTCTACGAGCTGCTCCCTTTCGCCAGACCGGCGCGGTGTTCATTGCCGCTCGCACCCGAACTAGAGTTGTGGCTGTTCGGCTGGTAGAATCAACGGTGGAAAGCCGCAATCCCTGAATCAACAACGTCGACCCCGAACCTCTATGTAGATTCTCCGCGGTGCAAGCAAGAGGGGTCAAGAACTGTAACTTCTGCCAGATGTAGCATCCTGTCCCCGCGGCCGCAAGTGTCTGACGACCTGTCTCAACAGACAGTATTCGTGGCTCAGCTCATCGTGTACCGTTTTTTCGTGTGTCTGTGCGCCCTAATGCAGAGCACACGTTCACCTATTCTGCTTCCTAGCTGAACGACGCGAATGGGAACGTAGCCAAGGCAATCGGGACATATTCTTTTTAGGCGACACGGAAATTCCTTTGCGCCAAAGCACAAGTTTCTCGGCGGCTATTACATTCCCTACCTTACTGGCGAACGGCTTACCGGTCGCTGACCTCGGTCCGCTCATTCTCTCGATCAAGATAGGCACCCTCGAGCCTGCCGCCCTAAACACCGACTCGGAGAGCGTAGGAGAGCATAAATGAGCGAAAACACGAAAGGAAGGCGGCCTGAGACTTCGCACAAAGCGGGTGCGGCGTGCGAGGCAGGCAGAATGAGATGCTTCAAGCATGTCTTCTATGCGATTCGCATTTTGGCTTCTTCGGCGCTGCCACTCCAGGCACAGTATCAAGGTTATCAATTTCTCGGGTTTACCGGGCTGCAAGCCGGCACCCAGCCGTCTCAAGGATACTACGTGATAATTCCTCTTTACTACGCGTGGTATGACCTAAGTATCTACAACCCGCAAGGAAACAACATATTCAAAAACGCGACCGAAGGTATGAACCTGTTTGTGCTGCCCAATTTACAAGTGGTAACGCCCTTCAAGATCCTTGGAGCTAACTACGGGGCCTCTGTTACACAGTACGTCGTCAATGGCAGGGTAGACGTCGCGGCGCGGAATTTTAGCAGATCCAGTGTGTACAGTTTTGGGGACATCTACCTTCAGCCGGCGACCCTCGGCTGGCACCTCAAACGCGCCGACATCACTGCCGGTTATGCATTGTGGATCCCTACCAATACCCGCGCGAGTTTGCACATGTGGACCAATGAAATCGTCTTGGGGACCACCCTTTATGCGGATGCCGCCAGGAAATGGAACGTATCTACATTGATGTATTACGACTTCAACGGAACAACAACAAAGATGTTAAAGTCGGGCAGATTATGACGCTGGCCGGAGGAATCGGAAGGTCGTTTCTGCAAGGCGCTGGGAACGCAGGTGTTGCCTACGGTGCTCAATGGAAGATGACTCACGATAGTGGTCCCGGCATTCCACCGTTGCTACCCATCGCGAATGGCCGGGTTTTCGGCGTTGGACCGGAGCTCGACATGCCGGTCTTTGCAAAAGGCAAAAATCTGGGCCTCGTTTCCTTTCGCTACCTGTGGCCGTTAGGTCCCAAGCAAACATTCGCCGGCCAGATGTTGACGGCTACGTTCACGTTTGCGCGCCTAGCGAAAGCAATAACAAAGTAGCGCACGGCGACATCACTGCGAACTGATAGCTTTCATTTGTCATTAGTGACAGTCTCGTTAAGCCACACTAATCATCTATAAAGAGGCTAGTTGGCGATGAATTCAAAGGATGATGCAAGAGGCAAGTCATTGAAATCGGAGGGAAGAGAATGCGGCCGGAGACCAGATCTATTCGAAGTACGCGCGTGAACTTGTGCCTAGCGTTCGCCTTAAGCCTTCTGCTG
>JBPYDQ010001157.1:0-3996 GCA_051986135.1 Terriglobales bacterium
GGGCGTCGGTCATGGTGTTGTAGCTCGACGCATATTCCTTGATCAGCGCCACGCGCGAATCGCCAATCTTGTCAACCTCTGCTGTGTACTGGTCGTAAATCGGCCAGAACTTGGTGGCTTCGTCCGGGGTAAGGTTCATGTTGGCCGCTACAATCTCCTTCCTCTGCGAGCGAATGTCCCCTCGCAGCAATTGAATGTCCTGATCAAGACTTGCTTGGGACTGTGCGCTCGATACTGGAGCGCTCTGCGCGGCCTGAGCGTATAACGCTACGTTCGACAACAGTAATCCGCTGGCAATCACAACTAGGGCTACGAAACTCTTCCTCAGCATTTTCTCTCCTTGAAATTTTCGGGTTGCAGCCTTGATGCATTGGCTTTCCGCTCGAGCCCTGTTATCGGGATCGGCGCGGGCTTGAGTTAGGATTCTATCGCGTCGGGCTCGCGCGCCGGGTTCACGTGACTGGTCGTTAGTAGCAGGTTCGGCAGGGATATTTCGCGATCCGACTTGCGATTCGCGCCCGCACGTCCGGTTAACAGCCGCAGACAGGTGATTTCTGCCAGTTCTGCGGCTTGCTATTTTATTCATCCTGGTCATCGCTCTAGCCATCGCCTTTGGCGTTGTGTATGCGACCGCACGCCGCAACAGAAAGTAATACAGGCTGGACATCTACCCCTCACCCGCATTTTGTTATTGCATTCTGTCCACACCTGCCTATAATTTCGCACGTCATGAAACACCACAAGAAACCACCAAAACCCAAGCCTGCACCCACGAAACCGCCTTCCCAGCCCAAACCCGCCGCGGCGTCGGCAACGGCCGCGCCTCAGGCTGAGCCGAAGACCCTCGACGGCATCCGCATCGACTCCATGGAACACCGCATCGACTGCCGCCTCGACTCCATCGAAAGGCGCATCGACCTCATCGAAGACGACCTAAGCAGGATCTACTATGTGCTGAGACATATTGAAGAGTGCTTAGATCAGCCGATCCGCCGTCTCGACCTCGACCGGGCGACAGAGTCGGAGAAGGGCGAAACCCAATGAGCCCAAAGCGGGATGCCATAAGAAACCTGATGCTGTGCATCATTATGTTTAACGCAGGGGTAATCAGCGTCCTCTGGTTTCAAGCACGCTCCGCCCGGATCACCTTGGATCTCATCTTCGTTATCGAGTGCATTCTGCTGCTGTGGGACGGGTACAAACGCGGCTTTGGGCAAAACACCAGCGCCTGATTCGGACGGGTTGCTCACGGGGCCTTTACGCCTTGCGGGGTGACCCACACCCGCTCGACCAGGTTCCGCTCACTCTCCGCCCACAACAAATGTCTCAGCAACACTCGCCGGCTGATTTCCTCGACACTCAGCTTTTCCTGCGGCCATAGATAGGTGGCCAATTTCTCGCAGCGCAACGCCTGTGCCACCGTCAGACGCACCATCACCCGCTGCCGCGCCGCTACCACGGGCTCCCTCTTTTGTCGCCTTCACTCCCCGGTACCGTCATCGTTGCCTGATACTGGTGCTGTACCCGCGCCCGATCCGCATCGCTCACGTCCTTCAGCGCCGACACACCCGCCAGCGCGAACCTTCTCGTAATCTCGCCCCGCGACAACAACTCATTCGGAAAGGCCTCGAGTGCCGCGTCCCGCAGCTTGATCCACTTATGCGACGTCAGCGTCAACGTCACATTCAGCATGGCCGCCCTCCTACAACTGCCGGCCGCCGGACAGGTTCAGAAAAATTTGAGCATTCCGTCAGGATCCTCGTCGGGGGAGAGTAAGATCGTCCAGCCATTCGTTCGAAGTAGAGGCGCGTATGAGAAAGACATTTGTGCTTCTCGCTATCCTAGGTGTCGCGTGGTTCCATTCCCTTTGGGCGGCATCCACTCACGGCATCCGGCTGTCATGGCAGGAATCGACTCCGAGAACCAGCTTCATCATCTACCGCGGTCCGTTCGGCAAAGCAAAGGTAGCCCACGCAACGACCGGGATCGAGGTGAAGACCTACTTCGATACCAATGGCGTGGCAGGAACCAAGTACTGTTATGTGGTTGCTGCGGTGCTCGATGGTATCGATTCTGGAGATTCGCCGGAGGCCTGCGCGGTGTTCCCTAAGATCCCGGCAGACCCGTCAGGATTGAGTGCAACTCGATTCTAAGGTGTGCCGGGTGATCGAATTGAAATTTTGCAAGAAGCAAGGGGCTTTAGGATCCGCATCCCGTGAGGCCACAGCACGGCGGATTTGCGCTACCACAAACACAACTGCGCCCCGCGGTGCTATGAACCATCTGCCGCCCTGAGAGAGCGCCGCGGTGGTCGCGCACATCCCGTGGTGAAGCTGCTGGGTCTTCTTCCCAAGTGACCTCAGCACGGGCGGCACTTTGCTGTTGGAAGGAACGATGCCTATCGTGGTTGCCGTTCTCGTCCCCACAAGATGGTTATCCACGATAGGCAATCGAGCCGAAGATCAGGTGCAGATAGGTGCCCGCCTCCCCCAAAAAATCTCGTGTCGTGCGCGCGTCAGTGCAGCTTTCCAAATACGGCTACGCCAGTCCGCGTTCCGACGAATACCTTCCCATTCGTGATCATGGGCGTAATGAACTTGTTTCCCGGGCCGAACTGGTCCCGTGAGCCTTGCTGATTGCTGTTGTACAGCTCTTGCGACAAGTCGGATGCCTTGTAGGCATGCAGGACAGCAGGATTCGAGTTCTCCACCGCCCAAAGTATGCCGTTAAGATTCCCGCTCCCAGAGAGGCTGGGGGTGGCTCCCGGATAGGGGAAGGTGTGTCCGCTTTTGCTAGCCGGGGAGCTTGATAGCCGCGCCTGCGAAACGGCAAATGCCTTAATGTGGTCGTTTACCCCTCCGTAGTACACGGTGTTGTTGTAATAGGCGGGCATTGACCACACCCCACCTGGTAGAGCCACCCCAATTTCCTCCCAGATGTTGTTTTTCATCGAATTGAACTTGCCCATGTTGTCGCGGTTCACCACGTATATGTTTTTGTCTTTGCCTGCTCCAACTGCGAGATGCCGGATGTGGCCAGTAGAGTCCTTGAGATCGGGCAACAGCAGCGCGCCACCCGATCCTAGGTCCTCGTCGGCATCTGATTCGGCGACCGTGTTGTACATGCTGAAGTAATCAGCGACGGCGAGTGGCCCCGAAGTGCCGACCTTGACAAAGGCGTTACCATAATCTCTCCGAACCGGGAAACCATTGCCATTCAGAGTTGTGTCGAAGGTTCCGTTGGCATCAAGGAAGAAGACGTTTCCCGCCGAGTCGGCTGCCAACCCCGCGCCCGACATCCATATCGAACCCTCATTGCCATTCGGCGTCAGGTTCAGCACTGACACCTGCGCCAAATTGCTGGCGCTGTATTCCATCAGCCAGCCGGTGTAGGGGCGCTGATCGCAGTGCGATGTCCACCCAAGAAATATGTTGCCCTTCGATTCCAGCAACCCAACCCTCTCCGCGTACTGCCCGGGATTGAAGATCACGTTGCCGCCCTTGCTGCCGTCGCCCGTTCCCGGATACTTGGCTCCAATCTCGGTTGGACCTCCGAACAGCTGGGCGCCGGTCGCGACATCACGCGCGTGAAGTCGCTGATGGTAGTGCCCTGCCGAATCCTTCGACATGGCCACGAAGTAGATTGCGCCATTTGGTCCCATGCTGCGATCGATGACCGGAGTGTCAGTAACACCGATCTCCGGTGTGATCTGTCCGCACCCATGGTCGTCGCTGGGCTTTTCCCCCCGGCGCGAGTGCGGACACCTTCCACAATTGCGCGCCGGTATCCGCATCGAAGGCATAGGCGCTGGCATGCTCCGTTACTACGTAGAGCACATTGTGAGTTACGCCGTGGATGAATACGCTCGTCAGGTAGAGAGGCTCAGCGTCCACCTTTCCGTCGGTTGGGAAGAAACCAATCTTCCCGAATGTTAAGGACTTGACGTTTGACCATGTCAGGATCTGCTCGTGGACCATCGCGCCGGTTCGCGAGTTG
>JBPYDQ010001158.1:0-3454 GCA_051986135.1 Terriglobales bacterium
AGGTGACAGTCCCATAGCAATCTATCTGCTTTGTCCGGTTACCGGTTAAATGGCCGAAGCGGAGGAGATTCAGGGAAGGCATTTGGGGCGTCCGTCAGGTCAGAGCTGATCCCACGTCGCCCCAAAATAACCTCCGGCGCACGTTCAGCGGTCAAAGCCGCCAGCTGCCCCGGAGGGGAAGCAGCGGTGACCGTTCCCCGCTCCGCAAGGGCATCCTTTCGGGGAGCACTATTTTGAAATTCCCTTGTTGACAGAGCCTTAGTCTCGTCCAGGAGCCCCTGCATGGAAGGTATAGCACGCCTCATTTCCGAATCCGTGGCCCGTCAGGGCATGGACTGGGCTCTCGATCATCGGCGCCTCTGCTGGTCGCGCTCGATACCCTGCGAGGCGTGCGACCCCCTGCTGGTACCTGCTCGTCCCGGCTCGTGCGCCATTGCCGAAGAGTTGATTGTTTCCGGCGAAGCAGCCGTCCGCGAGGGTAAGCCTATGCTCGCCATTTCCCAGGTGTACGCCACGGAGGATCTGGCGATACCGTCAAAGGCAGCCGAAAGCCAGCCGGAACGTTGCACACCAACAAGAAGTCGGTCCGAAGGCCGCGCCCGAGACGTGCATCCTCCCGCACCCTTGCCTAGCGGCTTTTGCCATGGTGAACCTTGGCGGAATGCTCTTGTTCATCGACGACCACCAGCGCGGCGGGCGGCCTAAATCAGCCCAGCGCATCAGGGAGCGGAAAGGCGAAGCAAGTCCCGGAAGGGGACAGAATCTGCCGGAATTTCCATAGAATCTAATCAGGAGAGAAACGCATGGCCGACGTGAGCGAAAAAAACAAAGCCCAAGCCGAAACTCAGGAGAAAGCCGCCCAGACTGACGCGAAGAAGAAAGCTCCCGGCCTCACCTTCCGCCGTTTCTTCACCGTCCCCGGCGTGAGCCCCTACGACTCGGTGGAATGGGAAAAGCGCCTCGCCCAGATCAGCGACGCCCAAGGCAACATAATCTTCGAGCAAAAAGACGTCGAAGTCCCTAAGGACTGGTCGATGACCGCCACCAACATCGTGGCCAGCAAGTATCTGCATGGCCCGCTGGGCACAGCCGAGCGCGAAACCGGCGCCCGTCAGCTCATCTCCCGGGTCGCCGAAACTATCCGCGACTGGGGCCAATCCCAGGGTTATTTTCGTACTCCCGAGGACGCCGCCACCTTCCATGACGAACTGGTGCACATCCTGGTCCGGCAATATGCCGCGTTCAACAGCCCAGTTTGGTTCAACGTAGGCTGCGACCGCATCGAGCCGAACTCCGATGCGACGAATTGGCACTGGAACCCCGCCCTGGGCCGAGTTGAATTCGGCACCACCGGCTACGGCACCCCGCAGTGCTCCGCCTGCTTCATCAACTCAGTCCACGACTCGCTTGACTCTATTCTGACTCTGGCCAAGACCGAAGGCATGCTTTTCAAGTGGGGCAGCGGTACCGGCACGAACCTGTCTCCGCTGCGCTCTTCGACCGAGCAGCTCTCCGGCGGCGGCACCGCCAGCGGCCCGCTCAGCTTCATGAAAGGTTTCGACGCCTTCGCCGGGGTGATCAAGTCCGGCGGCAAGACCCGTCGCGCCGCCAAGATGGTCATCCTGAACATAGACCATCCTGACATTGTCGACTTCATCGACTCAAAGGCCAAGGAGGAAGCCAAAGCCCACGCCCTGGTCGCCATGGGCTACGACGGCTCGCATCCCGACTCCGACGCCTACAGCTCTATCTTCTTCCAGAACGCCAACAACTCCGTGCGCGTCTCCGACGATTTTATGTACGCCGTGATCCGCGACACCGAATTCAGCACGAAAGCGATCCGCGATGG
Source organism: Terriglobales bacterium (assembly GCA_051986135.1). Lineage (GTDB taxonomy): Bacteria > Acidobacteriota > Terriglobia > Terriglobales > Acidobacteriaceae > Gp1-AA122. Next base: position 1,850 of record JBPYDQ010001158.1, read on the forward strand.
CCGCGTCGTCTCGACCTACAAGGCGAAGGATCTTCTAAAAAAGATTTCAGAAGCCACCTGGCAGTGCGGCGATCCCGGCATGCAGTTCGACACCACCGTGAACCGCTGGCACACCTCGAAGAATACCGCCCGCATCAATGCGAGTAACCCGTGCTCCGAGTATATGTTCCTCGACGACTCAGCCTGCAACCTCGCCAGCCTGAACCTGCTGAAGTTCGCGCCTAATGGCACATTCGACGTCGAAGCCTACCGCCACACCATTGCCGTCGTCATAACTGCCCAGGAAATCCTGGTCGACAACGCCGGTTATCCCACCGAGATGATCGCAAAAAATTCTCACGACTATCGCCCGCTCGGACTCGGGTACGCGAACCTGGGCGCGCTGCTCATGGCCTCGGGCCTTGCATACGATTCCGACGCCGGCCGCGACTACGCCGCTTGCGTGACCGCGATCATGTGCGGCGAAGCGTATCTCCAGTCCTCGCGCATGGCCGAACTCTCTGAGCCGGTGGTGCCCGCAACCGATCGAACCAAGAAGAGCCTGGCACAAACGAACCTGGGCGCAAACTTTATCGCAGGCGGGGTGAACAATCCCGGTGCAAACTCCATGGCAACCAGTGGCAGGTGGAGCGCGACCATGCCCGGAAGCGCCTGCCCCGGCTGGTATATCAATCGCGAACCTTTTCTCGACGTAATCCGCATGCACCGCGCCAGCGTCAACAACGTCAATAAAACGAGTGTCCCGACCGCCCTCTACGAAGCCAGCAAGCAATGCTGGGACGAAGCTCTGGTTCACGGCGAGAAGCACGGCTACCGCAACTCGCAAGTTACCGTGCTGGCGCCCACCGGCACCATCGGCTTCATGATGGACTGCGACACCACCGGCATCGAGCCCGACCTCGCCCTGGTCAAATACAAGAAGCTGGTCGGCGGCGGCATGATCAAGATCGTCAACCAGACCGTGCCCACTGCGCTCTTCAAGCTCGGCTACACTCACGAGCAGACTGACGCCATCGTTAGCTACATCGATGCCACCGGCACCATCGAAGGCGCTCCCCATATCCAAGATGCCGACCTCTCCGTCTTCGACTGCTCCTTCAAGCCCGCAAAAGGCACCCGCTTCATCCATTACATGGGACACTTGAGGATGATGGCCGCCGCGCAACCCTTCATCTCGGGCGCCATATCGAAAACCGTCAATCTCCCCGAGCAGGCCAGCGTGGACGAAATTATGGAAGCTTACGTCCAGTCCTGGAAATTGGGGTTAAAAGCCGTAGCCATCTACCGCGATGGTTGCAAGAAGTCGCAGCCGCTGAGTGCCGCCGGAACCAAGACGGCCCAAAGCGGAACCGGTGCTAGTGTCGAGCGGGCGCTCCCGCCCACTGCGCTTGAGGAAGACAATCTAAATGCTCCGCCGCGTGCAGTCCGTCACAAGCTCCAGGACGAGCGCGCCTCGATCACTCACAAATTCAACATCGCCGGCCACGAAGGCTACATCACCGTCGGTCTCTACCCGAACGGAGAGCCCGGCGAACTGTTCATCACTATGGCCAAGGAAGGCTCGACCGTCAGCGGCCTGATGGACAGCTTCGCTCTGACCACCTC
>JBPYDQ010001159.1:0-5133 GCA_051986135.1 Terriglobales bacterium
CGACGTCCACAAACGAGGGCTGCTATTGGCCGGCCCTTACGCCAACATGAAGGACAAAACTCCTGTGAACAACGCGGTTCCGGCTCCCACGTTCAGGAACTTGCAGCACATAGAGTACAGCAACGTCAAAGACGGCCTGTTCAATCCGGTTACTCATGCCTTCGATGATCATCGCTCCTTTGAAGGCGGGACAGCCACTGCTTTAGCCGCATACCTGATTGCACTGATGAAAGACGAGTTGGTGGACCCGGATCATGAGGACACCCGCGGCATCCAAGCCTGCAACACGCTGCGCGCCAACCTTAGCACCGGAGACACAGCTAATGGCGAAACCCGCTGCGTGCTTCAGGAAGCCATCGTGGCGGCGGGCGGAACGGTTGCGAAGCAGATCAGCAAGATAGGCTTGCTGGGCAAGAAGGATGGAGAACCGGGACCTTTGGACTGCGAGTTCTCATACGTGGAAGTAACCAGTGGGCCAAAATTCGCGATGATCGTAACCGGTACAAACGTTTCCACGACGAAGGATTTGGGCACCGCGGTCTTCAATGCGGTGAAATAAGTCAGTTTCAAAGGCGGGGAAGCTTCTGGATGAGCGACGATGCGTTAAGCAACATCATCGACGAAGCCATCGAAGCAGTCGAGCATTTGATCGACATCGCCCAAGACCCTGAAGCGCTGCGGGTCTTTCTCGGCGAGTTTGGGTGGACGCCACAATCGCTGCCTCAGCCCTTCGCCGACGTTGCCTCCGCCGGGGCAGCTCTGCTCGATGCTGTGACCTCCGACTCCGGAGACGCGGCATCGGTGCCGCAAGCGCTGGGGGCAATCAAGAATCTGGTAACCACCATCAATGCGATCCGATCCCAACCGGACACCGCCTTTCCCTCCGGCATCGACGTGGCAGCGTTCAAGCAAACCATCGGGCGTGACCTGCTCGACTACCTTCTGGTCGAGCATCTGCTACGCAATCGCTATCCCCTGGGGGGTCTGTTGCAGTTAGCAGGAATCATTCGACTGGTTCCAACGCCGGCGTCGGGTCTGCGGCAGGCGTACACGAGAAGAGAGATTCCATGGAGTGAAATCGGCGATCTGATTACCGATCCTGCCAAAGGCCTTCGGGAGGCGTTCGCTTGGGACACGGCGGCGCCGCAAATCACGCCGATTCTGGGGCAGCTGGCAAGCCTGCTCGAGAGCTACGGCATGCAACTGTATTACTTCACCGCGTCAGACGCGCAACTGGTGTTTCTGAATTCCGGGGCCACGACGCCGGTAACGCAAGCAACCGGATTTGACCTGGCCATCGTCAAGAGCCCGGGAGATGTTGACGTCGCCGCCGGCGTGCAAATGCTGTTGCGCCCTGCAACCGCGACTCGAGGGAACGCCGTCGCGCTGCTGCCTTACGCAAATGTGGATGTCTCCGAGCAGATTGCGCTCACCGACACTCTTTCGCTCGCTATCAGCGGTGACGCCGACTTGACCAAAGGAGTGTCGCTTACTTTCGCTCCAGGAAGTGGTGCACAACTGGAAGCCGGTTTCCTGGGCGGCGCGGCCAACAGCCCTGCGAAGATTCAGGCTGAACTGACCATCACGCCGCTGGCAAACACTGCGGAACGCGTTCTGTTCGGAACGGCGGATGGAAGCCGATTGGCAGTGAGCTCGGCTAGCCTGATCGCCGGTGCAACCCTCGTATCCACCAGCGAGCTGGATGCGTTCGTGGAGCTGGACCTGCAGGGTCTGCACATCGTGGTGAAGCCGGATGCGGGGGATAGCGATTCCTTCCTGGCAAGCTTTCTGGGAAGCGACGGCATTTCCACGCAACTTTCGCTGGGCTTGCGATTTTCCAGCATCAGTGGCTTTCACTTCACTGATTCGCCCGGGCTGCAAGCGACGATTCCGGTAGGTGTGCCGCTGGGAGCCATCAGCATTCTCGCTATCTCTGTCGGAGTACAGCCCACTACTGGAGATATGGGTCTGCTCATTGGGGCGACGCTGAGCGGGAACATCGGACCACTCGCGGCAACGATTGATTCTGTCGGCTTCACGTTTGCCTTGGGATTTCCGGATCCGCCGACAGGAAATCTTGGCCCGCTGGATGTGGGATTCGGCTTCCTGCCACCGAAGGGAGTTGGGCTCGCCGTCGACGCCGCCGGTGTTAGCGGTGGAGGATTTCTGTCTCTCGACTCGTCGGCCCATCAGTACAGCGGAGTGCTGCAGCTGAAGTTCAACGATCTGGCTCTGCAGGCGTTCGGGCTCATCACAACGCAGGTCGCAGGCGGCGATGGTTATTCTCTGATCGCGCTGATCGATGCCGACTTTCCGCCCGTGCAGCTTGGCTGGGGTTTCACGCTCGACGGAGTGGGAGGTTTGCTTGCGGTTCATCGGACCGCTTCAGTGGACGCGCTGCGCGCCGCGGTCAAGAGCGGGAAAGTCTCATCGATTCTTTTTCCGACCAACGCGATCACAAACGCCGCGCAAGTGCTGGGCGCGCTGGAAAGTCTTTTCCCCACGGCACCCGGCCGTTTCCTCTTCGGTCCCATGGCTCTGATCGGCTGGGGAACCCCAACCGTATTGACTGCATCTGTTGCCGTCATTCTCGAGCTGCCTGAGCCGATTGAGCTCATCCTGCTCGCAAAGCTGACGGCGCAGTTACCGACGCCTTCCACGTCCCTCGTCAAGCTGAATATGGATGCGCTGGGCGTGCTCGATCTCACCCAGGATGAACTCTCGCTCGATGCCAGCCTATTTGATTCGAAGCTCATCAGCTTCCCTATCTGCGGCGACATGGCCCTGCGCGCCGACTGGGGATCGCGGCGGGAGTTTCTGCTCGCCATCGGCGGGTTCCATCCTCAGTTCACTCCACCTTCGGATTTCCCTTCCCTCAACCGCGTCACCATCAACATGCCCTCAGGCATCGTCAGCAAGCTCCGTCTCGCTGCGTATCTCGCCCTTACCTCGAACTCCGTCCAGTTCGGCGCTACGCTCGATGCCTTCATTGGCGTCTCCGGCTGCGGCATCTCCGGCCATCTCGGCTTCGATGCCCTGCTCCAGTTGAACCCCTTTCACTTTGCTGCGGATATTTCAGGTACAGTGGCCGTCACCATGGGTAGTGACGATCTGGCCTCCGTCTCGCTGGACGCTTCGCTCAGCGGCCCTGCGCCCTGGAACATCGCTGGCAGCTTAAAAATCCACGTTATCTTCTTTGATGTGCATGTCTCCTTCTCCGAGTCCTGGGGACTCAGCGCTCCTTCACAGCAAACTCCGGCCATCGACGTCGGCGCACTGCTCAACACAGCTCTGGCCGATCCGCGTAACTGGAGCTCGCAATTACCGGCAGGTCTCTCGGCTCTGGTCGCTACGCGTCAGATCAACGATGCCAGCTCACTCTTCGCTCATCCGCTCGCATTCCTAGAAATCCACGAGCAGGTCGTGCCTCTGGACTTAGCGATCACGCACTTTGGGGAAGCCGTTCCTTCCGGAGCGACAGAGTTCTCGATCACCGATTTCCACGTTGGCAATCAGAGCACCGCGTACACGGCAGTAAAGGACGATTTCGCGCCGGCGCAGTTTTTTGATCTGAGCGACAATGACAAGCTCTCGCGGCCATCCTTCGAGCGCTACGATGCGGGCGCCATCATGAACGGCAATCTGGTCACTAACGGCACGTCTTTCGCCAAGACCATTGACTACGAGAGCTTCTTTATAAACACTCCCGGCGTGGTCACCGTCGACGAAGGAGTGCCGCAGCCCTTTCCATGGACTGCGCTGCCGATCGTCATGCGTACTGGCTCGGCTGCGCTCAAAACCATCAGCCAGACGGGCAAGCTCCGCTATGCCGCCCCCGGCAAACCCATTGCAGTGGCCGAACCGGCATTTACCCTGGCCAGCACGAGCACATTAGCAGCCGTGACGACTCCCGCTGCTGCTGGAACCACCTACAGTGATGCTGCGGCTGCGCTCAAATCTGCGCTCGCCACATCGCCCCCCCTGCGCGAGACACTCCAGATCGTCGCCTCTCACGAACTCACCAAGGTGGCTGCCTGAATTCCGATACTACGCAAGCTTATTCTCTGCTGCCCTGGGTTCGCCGCGGCATTGCTTCGCAGGTCACCGGCACACCCGCCGTCAACTACGCAACGATTCCTCTCTCGATCTCGGTAAATGGAGCTGCGGTGCCGGCGCCTCCCATGGTCCGGCTGCCCGGCCCCGGAGACGTGAAGACCGTCGACGCACGGGCTTTCATCCGCACCGATCCCAAAGACGGCGCCGATACCTTTGAGCCGAATTACCTGGCCATCGTTGAGCTTGCCACTCCCGACTTTCCCTGGATGTTCACACCCTTCGGCAATAACGGCGACCGGCTCCAGCCATGGATTTGTCTGATCGTAGTGCCTGACGGAGAGGGTGTCACATTGACGCAACAGGCTGGCGGTCCGGCGATTCTGCGACTGGATTCTCCACTCGATCCCGCCTCTGAGCTTCCCGACCTCAGCCAGGCCGATGCTTGGGCCCACGCACAGATAACCGGCACAGATCTCAGTCCAGCCGCTCTAAATGGCGACAGCAGTGGAACCCTCGCTCGCCTCATCTGCCCGCGCAAACTCCAGCCGTCGCAACCGTATCTCGCTTGTGTGGTACCGACCTATCGCGCCGGGGTGCATGCAGGTCTTGGCACGGAAGTAGACGATAACGACGTCGCTCTTGCATGGGACTCGTCGCTCACTGCGCCATTCTCGCTGCCCGTCTATTTCAGCTTCCGCTTTCAGACTGGGCCGGGTGGCGATTTCGCGTCTCTGGCGCGCAAAATCGGTCCGCCGACCAAGCCCATTTCGGCTGGCATTCGCACCATCGATGTCAGCCAACCGGGATTTGGCGCTGCCCCAGCGCCGGGCGTCACGCTTGGCCTTGAAGGTGCTCTCCGAACCTTCAATATGTCTGACACGCCGTGGCCGGCTGGTGCGCGGGGCGCCTATGAGACTCAGCTTCGCTCCGTGCTCGCGCCACCTGCTGCGAGCGATCCGGTGGTTGCTCCGCCCGTCTATGGCCAGACCCAGAGCGGCGCGACGCTGCCGGCTGCGGATGGTCAGCAGCCCATCTGGCTTGGCGAGTTGAACCTTGATCCGCGCAACCGTGTCGCCG
>JBPYDQ010001160.1:0-5672 GCA_051986135.1 Terriglobales bacterium
GCTTCGCCGTTTTATTCGGCACAAGCTTGTATTTAGTCCTCACCCTGCTCCCTCTTATTTTGCTGCTCTTGTGGCTCTTCCGAGTACGCTTGGCAAAGGGGAGAAATTCTATACCACCCAGAGGCGATGTTTACCCGCTGACCAATTAGCCATGCTATCGCGCCGTCGAAGAATGCCGACTCACAATCCCGTCGCACATCCGTTTCGGGATCGCTTATGATAACGGCGCCTACAAAAGTATCGTTACCGTGGCCGGTATGCATGAGAAGAGACGCCTCAAACGTGCACTCGGCAGGAGACACCATGAAATCGAATCTTTGCAGTTTTATCGCCGCCGCACTTCTGACAGTGAGCGCCCTCGGAGCGGCCACGATCAACTACCATCTGGCGAACACCTACAAGTTTTCCGCAGCCTCCGGTGGGCGTGAGTACTTCGATTACATCACCTTCGATCCCGGGTCGCGTCGCCTTTACTTGACACATGGCACCGAAGTCCTGGTATTGAACGCAGATACGGGAGCGGAAGAGGGCAAGATTTCCGGACTGAAGGTGAGTCATGGTGTTGCCGTAGTTCCGGACCTGGGACGCGGATTCATCAGCGACGGCGCGCAAGGCAAGGCGATCATATTCGATCTGAAGACACTGAAAGTGGTAGGCGAGGCAAATGCTGCGCCTGACGCTGACTGCATCATCTACGATCCTGCCTCCAAGCGCGTATTCACGTTCAACGGAGACAGCCACAACGCAACTGCGATCGATCCTGCAACTGGTAAGAATGTTGGCACCATCGACTTGGGAGGCGGACCAGAGTTCGCGGTGGCCGACGGTCAAGGGATGATTTACAACAATCTGGAAGACAAAAGTGAAGTGCTGGCGATTGACTCCCGCAACCTTCAAGTGAAGTCGCACTGGCCAATCGCGCCGGCTGGAGCACCAGCACCGATTGCAATGGATCGCGAAAACCGTCGCTTGTTTGTTTCCGGCCGCGAACCGGCGATGATGGTGGTGATGAACGCCGACAATGGCAAAGTCATCCAGTCATTCCACATCAGCAACGGCGCTGATGCTGAGGTGTATGACCAGAAAACAGGGCTCATCTTTGTGTCGACACGGGAGGGATGGGTCCACATCTTTCACGAGGACTCGCCCGATCACTACAGCGAAGCCGGTAAGGTGACAACTAAGTTCGGTGCGAAAACGATGGCATACGACCCCGAAACGCAGCGCATTTTCGCGGATACGGCCGAGTTCGAAAAAGCGCCAGAGCCGACCAAGGAGAATCCGCACCCACGTTCGAGGCCGGTGCCAGGCACATTTCACCTCCTGGTCTATGCGCGGTGACGGTGAGCCGCGGATAATCCGCACTGGCATGGGTCGCTTATGATAACGCCTGATCTATAAGAGGGGATGTCAAGAACATTTTTCTCCCTCGACCGGAAGCAGAGAGTGTTTTCTTTACTTCCAGCTTGCTCAGGTCAGCGAGCTATCAGGCTGTAGTTCGCGTATCGCTCACAGGTCAGCGAGCGAGCTAACGGATCGTCGGTTGCCTATGCTCAGTCTTCAACACTGCACAAAAACCCTCCCCGCAATCGAAATGAACGGGAGACAAAACAAGGCACCTAGCCGTCGCAGGACTTACCGCAAAATGACTACTGCTCGAAGATTATCCGGTACTACTCGCACCTGATCGAACGGAACGCAGAACGAACCGGCATGACGACAGCCTTTATCACTGGCAAGAAGGACGTGACATTCGGGAACGAGCGACGGCTGCGGTTTCGGGTAAATCAAGACATTAGTTTGTTCGGCTAGGCGCGCGATCGCCGCAGTTTACGCGAACGCGCTCTCTTCGTTATCGCAATCAACTAGCTTAGCTAGAGCCTGTTACAAAACCCCGTGTTTTTAAAATTCGGCACCGTTGGTGTCAAGAATTTTCGAAATTTTGGAAAAAACACGCTTTACCACTTGCTCGGGGGCTGCTGGTTTGACCAGCAGCCTTACAGCTTGCCGAGGTCCCCGACCACTTACCTGGGGGCCCGCGATAGTTCAACCATGGTGGTCCCTTGGGACGCACATCGTCCGCACTTAAGAACACATCCGGAGGACAGAAAGATTCGCGAGGGCTGGCGCGAGTGCGAATCAATTTTCTGCTCGGGGTCGGCAAGATTCGGTAGGAGGAAAGAGAAACTAATTCTCCGGATTTTCCCGCCGATTGGTTCGCAACCTGCGGTTGACGATGAGGGCCCGCTTCCAGACGCAAGCTGAACAGAAGACACACGACTCCCAGACAAGCCAAAAGCCAAGCGCAAAGCGCCACGGTCCAACCCGCGATCTCAGTCAGCAGGTGGCTTCGCTGCGCACTGCCTTCAACCGATCTGGGCATCGCTCTTCATCTGTTTCTGTTTCTGTTGCTGTTTCTGTTTCTCTTTCTGCGTTCCTGCCAGCGGGCAATGGAAAATAAATTCTTGGTAATTACGCTCCAGCCTACATAGCGTTCAAAGCCCCGCTCTCCTTTGTACATAGCGCGCAACATCGAGAAGGAATGCTTCAGGGTGCTGATCGTGGACTCACTCCCAGCGCGCCAACGTAGCGCTCGTCGGAACCAGCGCTGTTTCTGCCGCTCCGTTCGCTTTTTGGACAGACGCCCCCGCGCCGGCAGCGCGACTTTCTTCACCCCCAATTGTTCCGCTTCCTGCTCATTTTTGGCCGAGAAAAAACCGCGATCCCCCACCGCCATTTCCGGCGCCTGCCCGAAACAAGCTTGGTGTTGTTGCACCGCCGGCAGAAACAAGTTGCTATCCGAAGGATTGCCCGCGAGAACTTCGTACCCACCCACAATCCCATTTTCCACTTCATCAATCCGCACCAGCCGCCCAAACTCCGTAGGCTTATGCGCTTTGCCTTTGCGGATGACTTGCGTGTGCGGTTCAAACAAACTGAGTACTTTGCCCTCCACGTGCGTGTTTCCCCGCCACACTCGCTCCTTGGTTTGGCTGATCACCTTTTCTACCAAAGGCACAAACTGCCGCAGCTGTCCCATCTGCGCTTCTACGACCAGCACATTGCCGACTATCTTCAGCTTCCCTTGCTTCCACTTTTCTACGGCCTTTCTCGCCTGCCGCACTACCGCGCGAGTGGTGGCCAGCAGCTTCTGATAACTCTCCTTCATATGCTGCTGGCTGGCTTGCGTCTGCGTCTTGGCCGCGCGCCCGATTTCCAAGAGACGATACTTCACCGCTCGTCCATGATTCACTACCGCCAGCGTGCCCCGCTGACACTGCTCGGCAATGCGCCCCAGGGCGCGGCTGAGCACGCGGAGGCCATCGCCCAAAAGCGTACTGTCGGTCGGGTAATGGACATTACTTTCGACAACGGTTGAGTCGGTGCGGAGTTTGCGTCCTTTGGCTACGCCCTCTTCGCACGCCAGCCTCACCACTCGCTGATGAATGTGCTGCGTGACCGCCGGACTGAGCACGGCAAACAAGCGACTGAAGCAGTTGTAACGGGGAATCACCTCGGCATCAAAATGGGTGAAGCGGCGATAGATGAGGTTACTGCGCAACTCCCGTTCCAGATCGCGAAAACTCCAGCCTCTCAGATGCTTGAGCACACAGCTGCGCAGCAGGCGATCCGGAGCCATGCCGAAGCGCCCGGTACGGGCGGACTGGGGATAGCGGGTGGCCAGGCATTGGCGAACCAGTTCGACCAGCTCGGGATCATCCAACAGCTGGTCGACCGGGTCGAGCAGATCGTCTTTGAGCAAGGAAGCTTGCCGTGCCAGGGGGGAGAAAAAGAGCCAGGATTGGTGGTTGACGGAGGCGATCATTTCCGGTATAATCCTAACGTTATAGTACATTAGGATTATAGAATGTCAAGCCCAAAAAAGCCGAAATATTCCACAGGAACCACCCTCGTCATCCGCGCCCAGGGACCCCTTCTCCCCGGCTCGGTCTCCACTGCCAAGAGCCAATGCGGCAAGCCCAACTGCGCTTGCAAAGCCGATCCACCCAAACTCCATGGCACCTACTATCGCTGGACCGGCTTTATCGCCGGCAAGCGCACCACCAAAACCATCAGCAAGCAGCAGGCGAAAGAATGCGAGTGGAGGATCAAAAACTATCACGCTCTGCAGCGCAAGCTGGACCAGATCCTGGAGGACGCGCTGAAGAATGCGCCTTGGAATACGTCGCAATGAGCGCCTGGCACACAACCGAGCAGCTAAGAGACTTATTTCGTCAGAGCTCCGCTTATTTGTTCTGCTATTTTCTGGATCACCCGGTTTTCGTGAGAACCGCCACGCGGGAGCAGTAGCTGCTCGCGTCAATTAAGGGTTTGCGCCCAGGGTTTTGTAACAGGCTCTAGCTAGTCTTGATTCGTAGGTCGCACAGTGTTGAATGTCATTTCCTTGCAGATGCCACTGCATGATTTGAACGTCCTTGTCGGGTGCTCCCCGGCATGTCGAGCTCATTGCGGCGATTCAGAGCGTAGATGGGCAGACCCGCAAATAGCCGTTGCTGTTGATAAATCGCCTTTCCGACTCGCTGACGCCTTACTTCAACGGAAGCCCTGTTTGCAATAAGTGAGAATTGGTTCCGACAAGTGCCCCCCAGCAGCAAGATTATTCTTTTCGCGCCCACACCTGGGTCACTCTCGCCAATACATGGACACGGGAGCGGTGGTGGCGGTGACCCTGCAAGGTGCCGATCAGGGCGACACGACCACCCTGGATACGACGCTGAGCGAGGCAGGTATGGCGGTGTCGGAGCAGATCGGACGCGAAGCCGAGCAGCGGCCCCAGGACGAACCCAAAGTCAACGTCAACGGCATCGAAGAGGTGGTCGCCGACAAGGGGTACCATAGCGGCACGGTGCTGGAGCGGCTGAACAGTTATCAGGTACGCAGCTATATTCCGGAGAAGCAACAAAAAGGACGACGGAAGTGGCAAGGCAAGCGGACCGAACAGCAGGCGGTATACCAGAATCGGCGGCGGGTGTAAGGCGAGTACGGCAAGAGTTTACTGCGGCGGCGCGGCGAGTTGATCGAACGTAGCTTTGCGCACTGTTACGACACGGGTGGCATGAGGCGCACCCACCTGCGCGGACACAACAACATTCTGAGGCGGCAACTGATCCACGTGGGAGCCTTCAACCTGAGCCTGATCCTACGCAAGCTGATGGGCGCGAGCACGCCACGGGAGTGGAAGAACCGGGGCGTCATGCTTTTTGCTTATTCATTCGCTACTTGCGCGCCATGAAGGTCCAGTTTGGTTCTACTCCGGCCGAATTTCGATGTTCCGCGTGAAGTACTCCGCAACTACCCGGAATCGAACACTACGCTGCCGGTCTCAAAGATCACCTATTTGCACCACGGGCTCCTAGTGTACATTTTCACGGTGGAATTCAGGTTAATTAGGGGTCGGATAGCTTTGGAGCTCGCATGGGGTCTCGACCCCAATTAGGCCGGTCGCGATTAGGTACTCGAAGGGGAAGGTTGCGGCGTAGGATCGCGAGCTATGTTGCGCCACCCTCCCCGTTTAGGCTTTCGCTAGCTAGTTGGCTGTCCTGCTCTCTTTTTCGATTACGTCTGCAATTGTTTTTGGATGCGAAAGCATGATTACGTGGCTGGAATCAACAACCGTCGTCTCGGCATACATATTCGCGGCCTCCTCTCTC
>JBPYDQ010001161.1:0-6008 GCA_051986135.1 Terriglobales bacterium
GAACCTAGCCCTATGGAGTCAGCCAATCGTGCTCGCCGGTTTTCGTTTCCACTTCGGCGTTAGCGTTTTTTGGGTTCTTCTCGCGAATACCATTACGTACGGATTGATCGGTCTGATCGCAGAAACACTGCGGCAGAAGATCCGTCAAGCATGAAGTAAGGTTGCTGCCGGATCGTGAATGCCGCATCGCCCTACTCAACTATCGAAATATCGAAATATCAATAGCGCTCGTGGTCGGGCTAAGATGCCAAGATAGTGCAAATTGTGCCCAATATCGCGGTGGCTAACGTGGAGCATGTAATGGTCGGAAGCCACAATAGCAGGAATCTTAGGGCTTTATTTCCGAGCCGACCTGCGGCAAACAATAGCGCGAACAGCAGCCCCGCCACTAACTAAAACAGAGGCGAAAACAAAGCTTCGAGGAAGCCACCCGCCACTGCTGCTAATCCAGTCGCCTCACAATTTGACATTACGAAAGCATTACCATACAGTAATGCATTACTGAATGGTAATATATGGAGATGGGACATGCCGCAAGTCATTCGTTCGATTGAGATCCAAGCTGCACCGAGCAAAGTTTGGCGCTGGTTCGCTACACAGGAAGCATTGCGTCGCTGGATTAGTTCCAATATTGAGATTGATCTGCGCGTGGGCGGCGCATACCGCTTTCTGGGCCCCGATGATAAGACGTGGATCAGCGGTACTGTCCGTGAACTGGAGCCGGAGAGAAGCCTGAGTCTGTCCTGGCTGGAGGAGGGCAGCGGGTGGCTGCATCCGGCGCGCTTAGTCATCACGCTTGTTCCCACTGATGCCGGCACTCGGGTTACTCTCATTCACGATGGTTTCGAGGGCATCGGTCGTCCGGACTGGCCCGATACGCTAGAAGATTACGAGCGCGGTGCCGACCTCCACCGAGTTCTCGAGAAGTTGGCCGATCTGGTGAGCGCAGGTGATGCCCAGCGATAGTGATGTCCTGTTCCGGATGCTGGCCGATCCTACACGCCGGCTCATCCTCGATCTCTTGGCCCAACATGGTCCTTTGACGGTTGGCCAATTGGCCGCTGAGTTCCCCGAATTGGTGGCATCGGGCATCTCCAAACACCTGATGAGCCTGCGGGCAGCGGGTCTGGTATCCGCAACTCGTAAGGGTCGCCAGCAGATTTATCAACTGGAGCCCGATACCCTGGCTGCTCGACTGACACCGTGGATTGCGAAGTACGAGAAGTATTGGACTCCCGCGCTAGAACGTCTGCGTGAACTTGCGGAACAGGGCGCCACTGAAGATCGAGTCCGCTCCCGAAAGAATCTCCGACGAAAGAGGCTGAAATGAAATTCATCGGCGGTGGTCTGGCTTTGGTTCTCTTCCTGGCGTCGCAAGGCAGTGCTCAAAACGTAAAGGTTGCGTATCCGACGATGGCGCCCCTTCGGCAATACTTGATGCCCCGCGATGTGGAGATCTCTCTCGCGCGGGGTGCGGCTCCGAAATCAATCTCCGGCGATGCAGAAATCCTTATCTTTACCCAAAGGGCGTATCAGACGGCAGTGACGGGCACAAACGGCTTCGTCCGCATGGTCGCACGGTCTTGGTCTGCCGATTTTGACGATCCCGATTTTTGGGATGCATGATTACGTGCGCCGATCTGTTATAACGCTCTCGCTGCGAGGTCTCAACTACCAGCCACGATCAAGCGAACTCAGGTAGCGTTGGCCGGAGGGTCGAAAACAGAGATTTTTAGCCGCCATTAAAGCGGGAATTCAGAGCGGCGAGTTGCCCACGCCGGAACCGGGGTCGATGGCCTACCTGTTGTCCACACATCGGCGACAAAAACATCTGAGGAGTCGATCGTCTCAAAGGTCGTTTTGGCAATGTTCGGTGCACCCAGAATGCCCTGCGTAACTGATTGCGCAGTGTCCCACTTATTCTCGCGCCGCTCGTTCCAAACGCGCGCGATGGAGAATGCGGATTTGTTTTCGTCCGATTTCGATGATTCTGGCCTTCTTCAACTCGCCCAGAGCGGACGTGGCCGACTCTCGGTAGACGCGCAAGTGCTGCGCCAATTCCTTGTGCGTCAAGTTTCGCACCAGATCGCCGTCGGCCCTCTCCAGCAACAAACCTGCCAGGCGTGGAATGAGTTGTCGAAACGAGGTGGCATCGAGGTCCATCAGAACACTTACAAATCGCTCACTCACCAAATCAAGGAGACGGCGCGTAATAATCGGATATTGCTCCATCAATTCGTTCACATCTGATGTCGAGACGATGCGAACTCGCGAGGGCTCCATTGCCTGCGCCGAGCAGTGATACAAACAGCGGCCTACGCATCCCATTTCGCCGAAAATCGCGGGGGCCTTGAGATCCGCGATGATCAGCTTTTTTGTGCCCGATGTGCGAAACGTTTGCACTGCCCCTTGTTCGAGCAGAAACAATCCTTGGCCATCTTGGCCCGTCTTGAAAAAAACGTGTCCCTGTGCAAAATCGCGCAACTTGCTGCGCTCCTCGATCTTTCGAAGAAAATCGGACGGAAGCCCTTGGAATACGGCGGGCAGAAGGACCGAGGCCGTCGGGATCTTCAGTTTGCAGGTTGAGGCTTCTCTCACCGAAAGTTCGTCCTCTCGATGGGACCACATCTCGACACATCAGAAGTGTAAGCCAGATTACACCCATTGTCCGTAACCCGCGTGCTATCACTTCATCTAAACGAAGTACTCGAAAAACATTCTGCGTTTCGCCAAGATTTCGAAGGGCGTAAAGGAGACTTTATGAAAGCACGAGACTCGCAGCCGGCGTCGCCGAGAACCGTCAAATATGACGCTATAACCGTGGATGCTCTGAGTGTCGCTTACCGAGAGGCGGGAGACTCCAAGAATCCGAAACTGGTTCTGCTGCATGGTTTTCCGGCCTCGTCGCATCAGTACCGTAATCTGATACCAGCGCTCGCCGAAAGGTTTCACGTCATCGCGCCGGATTATCCCGGTTTCGGCAATAGCGATATGCCCGATCCTGGGAAATTTGCCTACACATTTGACCGACTAGCGGAGATCGCAGCGAAGTTCCTAAAGCAGAAAGGTTTCGACCGGTTTGGGCTGTTCGTTCAGGACTATGGAGGTCCGGTTGGCTTCAGAATCGTCACGCGCAACCCCGACGCGCTTGAGTGGCTAATCATTCAGAATACCAACGCCTATGAAGTGGGGTTCACTGAAGCGTGGGGTGGGCTGCGCAATGCACTCTGGAAAAATCGCACGCCTGAAACCGAAAAGGGCGTCGCTGGGTTATTGGAGTTCGACACGATCAAGGCTGTATATCTGCACGGCCATAAACATCCCGAACTGATTAGTCCCGACAACTGGAACATCGATTTTCGCTTCATGGAACGGCCGAACGCCCGCCGCGTGCAAATAGACCTTTTTTATGACTACCGAACCAATGTCGGGCTGTATCCCGAGTGGCAGAAGTTCTTGCGCGATCGCCAGCCCGAGACCCTGATCTTTTGGGGACAGGATGACATTTTCTTCACGCGCGAGGGTGGCGAGGCTTATCTCAAAGACATACCTGCGGCCGAGATGCATCGACTCGACTCCGGTCATTTTGCGGTTGAGGACTGTTTGGAGCCGATCGCGGCGAACATCAAGCGCTTTTATGATGAGAAGGTGGTGTCGGTTGCCCGGACATCGTCGCGAAAAGTTGGGTAGCGAACGAGAGATGAACACACCGAGTGCCATCAAACTCATTTCGGTGAATTGCGGGCTGCCGCACCAGGTCCTACGGCATGGGAGGAGCGTCGCGACAGGAATTCATAAGGAACCGGTGAAAGGCCGTGTTGCCTTGCGCAAGCTCAATCTCGATGGCGATCGCCAGGCCGACATCCGTGTTCACGGCGGGGCGGACAAGGCCGTGTATTGCTACCCACTTGAGCACTACGACTATTGGAGGGCGGAACTGCCAGGTCGCGACTTGCCCTTCGGCATGTTCGGAGAAAACTTTACGATCGATGGTTTGTCGGAGGACTCGATCCACATCGGCGACCGGCTCTCGATCGGATCTGCCGAAGTAGCGGTAACGCAACCGCGCTTGCCCTGCTACAAGCTCAGATTGCGATTTGGGTTAGACGACATGGTGAGGCGTTTTTCGGCGAGCCAGCGGACCGGTTTCTATGTGGGCGTCACGCGTGAGGGCGAGGTTGGCGCAGGGGACGATATCCGCGTGGTTGCGCGTGACCCAAAACGGTGCCGCTGGCCTGGATCTTTCGTCTATACATTGCGAAAACCTTCAGTGCTGACGACATCGCCTCCGCGCAGCAAGCCATCGGGGCCACGACCCTGCCGGAAAGTTGGAAAGAGTATTTTCGGGAGCAACTGCAACGTGGGAACGCTTGAAATGGAGAACTGTTGAGAGTCCTCTCTAGCAGAGCGGTAAGAGCCAAACGTCAAAGCGCAATCGCCCGCGAGCGTCTTCGGAGACACTACCGCCCTGATCAGGTGCGAATTCTGTTCATTGGCGAATCGCCGCCTGCTTCCGGCCGATTTTTCTACCAAGCAGATTCAGGGCTCTACCGCGCTGTTAGGCAGACATTCTTTCGAGCCTTCCCTTCTCTACGGAATCCCGAATTTCTCGCTTCCTTTTGTTCTCTCGGCTGTTATCTCGTCGATCTTTGTGGTGAACCCGTGGATCACATGACGGAGCAGAACCGCACGGACGCATGCCGAAGGGGAGAGACCCGCCTCGCTCAAGAAATTCGGGCAATTCGCCCCAAAGTCATCGTAACGCTAGTTCGCTCGATTCGGTCAAACGCAAAACGGGCTCAGGAGCGGGCCGGCTGGTCGGGACGACATCTTGAGCTTCCGTATCCTGGACGTTGGCATCGTCACCGGGCGAAATTCCGCCGATTACTCGTCCCATTTCTGCGCCAGACCCTCGGCGGGAGCGAAAGACTTTCTCGTTTGCGACGGGAATTGGCCAACGTCAAGCTGACGAAAGGTAGAAACATGGAATGTCATAACTTTCTAGGAGGCCTCCAAGATGAGTAATTTCCGCCAAGACTCGACAATCGTTCTGGTGCACGGGGCATGGGCCGATGGCTCATGTTGGATCAATGTCATTCTGCCTTTGCAACAGCGGGGTTTTCGCGTCATCTGTGCGCCGATTTCGATGACGTCCTTAACTGAAGACGCCAACGCTCTGAGCAGGGTGCTGGAACGGACCACCGGCTCCGTGGTCCTGGTCGGACACGCATACTCCGGGGCAGTGATTGCCGCGGTGAGGGAAGACCGAGTTAAGGCTCTGGCCTATATCGCAGCGCTCGCTCCAGATGAGGGCGAGCCAGTGGCGAAGGTTTTTTATCGAGACGAACCGCACCCTGATCAGCCGAAGATGGTTCCCGATTCCAATAATCTTATCTGGATGCCGGAAGATGCGTTTCGCCGGGCGCTTGCCCACAAAGCGTCTGCCGATCAAGCAGTTATTGCGGCTGCCCTGCAACGTCCAATCTCGGTTCAGTGCGTTCAAGAGCCAGCCCCAAAGCCGCTATGGAAATCAAGACCGTCGTGGTACTTGGTGGCAGAAGAAGACCGCATGATTAACCCGAAGACGCAGCACTTTATGGCCGATCGTATGGGAGCCACGGTCCGGTCACACCCTGTGGACCACACTCCCATGTATTCGGAGCCGAACGTTGTGATCGACGTGATCGGTGAGGCGGCGCGTGAAACCCTCTCACGATAGGAGCTTTCGCTCGAACAAATCTGACCTCGGATGAAGGAAGAGATGCCAATGAACGCTTGGCGTACGGGAGGCATGTTGCCGGCGGCGCGATGGATAATTGGTGCCCCTTGCGGGCGGACGGCAGCAAGATCACGAGCGTTTAGAGCCATTTAGAGCCATGTACGGGGAGCGAGCAATGGAGCGTCGTACATTCCTGTGTGGACTCACAGCCGCATCTTTCGGGACCCTGTTGAAGAATGCTTTCGGCGAACTGGCGCAAACACAAGTTGGAAGCGCTCCATCCGGTGAG
>JBPYDQ010001162.1:0-3915 GCA_051986135.1 Terriglobales bacterium
AAGCCATTGCGAAGCAGCAAGGGAAACGTCCGCGCTAGTCGGCTATGAGTTATTGATCTCGGTCAAGACTTAACTATTGCGAAATCCCGAAATCCGTATTGCGCTCATTGATGAGAGGGATTTTGATCGCAGTCCAGGGCAGCAACGGACTGTTCGACTTGAGATTGTCAGAGCTTGCGTTCGATTCTATTGAGCGAGCTGGAAATTTACTCGTATGTCAGTATCAACCTCAACTGTCTCTCCCTTCAGCTCAAAAGATTGGTAGCGCCATTTCTTGACTGCATCCAACGCTGCGGGCACAAGCCCTGTCAGCGGCCATCTGAGAGCGTAGTTTTCTGACACTGCCGAGCGAGAGATACTCACACGATTAGCATCATCGGCGCGGAACGCGCCCGTCATCCGCTGTGATCATCGATTCTCTGTGCACGCTTTTCTGTCGCACCTGCCGAGATTATGAGGAGTGACATCATCCTCGGCGCGCGCAGGCGCACCTGATTTGTCAATCATCCCAGAAGGTCACTCAAAGGTAAGTTCGTCCTCGAAGGCGGGAACTGCAGTGGGCCTCGCTGCTAGTAACAGCAAGGCCCCGCTTGGCAACCTTCATCAGGCAGCCACAATGGAATGATCCTACCCTGCCATGATCGGTCGCCGTTGTCCAGTCCCACCTGGCGACGAGGATGGCGTGTCAGGGCGAGGTTGTTCTCCGTCAGCGGCTGTGCCGCGGCAGCGATTGCCATGCAGTGTTCTGGATCTGTCGCCGCTGTGATCGGGGGCAACGTTATTGCAGCCCAGCCTGCCAGGCCAAAGCTCGTCGCCAACAACGACGCAACGCTAACCGGCGCCATCAGCAGAGCCCCGAAGGTCGACAAGACCATCGCGACCGGCAGCAGGAGTATCGACGACGCCGGTCGCTGTTTGCACGCGTGACGGATCAAGCTTCCACTTCGGCCTCCGGGCCGAGCAATATGCCAGCGTGGGATACGAGATCAGCTCGGACCGCGACACCAGTGGGCTCCTCCGCCATCGCAGCCCGGCGGCTCGCGTTGCCGGTACTGCGGAGATGTCCGGAGAACAAACGGCCGCCGTTTCTTTGCTGTATTTGCTGCGGCCGGCCGGGCCGTTTCGTCGATCCCTTCCCAACAATCTCCAGGTCAGGATGATGAAACCCAGATGATTAGCCCGGAAACCTGTGCCCAGATTCGTCGTTACTTCTATGCCGAGCATTGGAAGATGGGGACCATCGCCCGAGAGTTTGGCGTCCACCCCGATACTGTCCGCCGTGCTATTGAGTCGGAACGCTTTCACCCCGAAGCCGTGCGTTGCTCCCTCACCGATCCCTACCTGGGTTTCATTCGGCAGACTTTGGACCAGTATCCCCGACTGCGGGCCACACGTATCTACCAGATGATCCGTGAGCGCGGCTATCCGGGCAGCATCCGGCAACTACGACGCGCTGTGGCCAACCTGCGGCCGGCGCGAACCGAACCGTTCCTGCGCCTGCATATGTTTCCTGCCGAACAAGCCCAGGCCGATTGGGCGCACTTCGGCGAAGTTGCCGTCGGACGTGCCCGCCGACGTCTGTCTTGCTTTGCCATCACCCTGTCCTACTCGCGAGCTCTGTACCTGGAGTTTTTCTTCGACCAGACCCTGGAGAACTTCTTGCGCGGCCATGTCCATGCCTTTCAGGCTTGGTCGGGCCAGCCGCGCGTCATTCTCTATGACAATCTCCGCAGTGCCGTATTAGAACGCCGGGGCGACCAGATCCACTTCCATCCCCGTCTGATGGAACTCTGCGCTCATTACCACTTCGCGGCGCGCCCCTGCCAAGTGCGCGCCGGCAATCAGAAAGGCCGCGTCGAACGCGCCATCCGTTATGTGCGCGACTCGTTCTGGGCGGGTCGTAGCTTCACCACTCTGGAAGAGTGTAATCGTCAAGCCCTGCTGTGGCGTGATCAAATCGCCTATCAACGTCCCTGGCCAGGGGACGATACGCGCACCGTGGCCCACGCCTTCGCCGAAGAGCAACCCCGGCTGCTCCCCTTGCCCGCACATCCGTTCCCCACCGACCTGATCCAACCCATTTGTTCCCGTAAGACCATCTATGTCCGTTTCGATCTCAACGATTACTCCATCCCGCCGGAGGCAGTGGGGCGGCCGCTTACCCTGGTCGCCTCCGATACGCTGGTTCGAATCTTGGACGGAACCCTGGAAATCGCCCGCCATCGCCGCAGTTATAATCGCCATGAGCCGGTGCTGGAACCGGCCCATCAACAAGCGCTACTCCAACTCAAACGCAAAGCGTTCCACTCCACCCCCACCGGCCGACTGGCCCAAGCTGTACCGGAAAGCGAAACTCTACTGGATCTCGCCTTTGCCCGCGGAGAATCCGCCGGCAGCCAAACTACCCAACTGATCAAGTTGTTAGATCTCTACGGCGCCCCGGCTTTGCGCCGTGCGATTCGCGAAGCCCTGGAACGCGATACCCCACGGGCCTCTTCCGTGGCCTTTCTGCTCCGCAAGCGCCAGCAGGTCGCGCCGTCCTCGGGACCCCTGGCGGTCGATCTCAGCCAACATCCCGAGGTGCAAGCCATTGACGTTCGACCGCACAACCTGGAGACCTACGATGACCTCGCCCGTCACGACGATGACCCCGATGAATAGTCTCGCTACCCAACTCCGACATATCGGTCTGCGGGCGTTGCCCGCTAACTTGGACGACTTCCTGGCGCGCGCCATCAAGACCCGCTGGTCCCCACACCAGTTGCTGGAGCAACTGGCGCAGGCCGAAGCCGAGGAACGCTCCCGCCGCAGCTTGGAGCGCCGCATGCGTGTTTCTGGGATCAAGCGTTTTAAGCCCATGGCAGACTATGAATGGACGTGGCCGACCAAAGTCGAACGCGAGGTCATTGAGCGTGCCCTCACCTTGGACTTCCTGCCGGAGGCACGCAATCTCGTTCTCATTGGTCGAAACGGCCTGGGCAAAACCATGATTGCCCAGAATATCTGCCACGCAGCTGTGTTGGCTGGCTACTCAGTCCTGTTTCGTCCCGCGCCGGCACTGTTGGAAGAACTTCAGCGCCAGAGTACGCAAGGACGTCGCCATAAATTTCGTACCTACGCCAACGTGGGTCTGTTGTGCATCGACGAAGTAGGCTATCTGTCTTTCGATGACAAAGCCGCTGACTTACTCTACGAGGTTATCAATCGCCGCTATGAACGCAAGCCGGTCATTCTGACTACCAACCGACCCTTCAAAGAATGGAACCAGGTCTTTCCCAATGCCACCTGTATCGCCACCCTTCTGGATCGTCTGCTCCATCATGCCGACGTAACCGTGATCGAGGGAGACAGCTACCGCGTCCGGGAAAGCGAACAGGAAGCCGCACGCAGGAGGAAGAAATGAGCCCTCCGTTGTCTGACTCCGATGCTGCCGACTACATGACTACAGTTCTAAACCTGTACTTGGGGCTTCCGGAGACGCCGTTGCGCATTGGTTTCCAGGATCGCAGACACGCTCGACAACTCTACGACCGTGGTGTATCCCTGTCCGTGATCGAATCGGCCTTCCTGCTGGCATCTCTGCGTCGACTCCTCAGGCCGCAAGACTTGCCCCCACTCTCTCCCGTGCGCTCCCTCGCCTACTTCTTACCCGTCATTGAGGAACTGCTTGCCAACCCTGCACCAGATAGCTACCTGCAGTACCTGCGGTCCAAATTGCGGCGCTTCCCTAGCCGAAAGACCGCACCCACAGCGCACACACCGGCGGTTGGTCAAAAAAATACGTTTTCAGATGGCCGCTAACAAGACATTCTGACATTCTTGATCAAGTACATATTGTTGAACGCTTGAGCATCCGGCATTGCGCCACGTGGCACTTGTCCAGAGCTGTTGCAAAATCCTGATTGTGATGAAAGA
>JBPYDQ010001163.1:0-9440 GCA_051986135.1 Terriglobales bacterium
AAAGGGTGCAACGGACGCGGGAAGGACCGTGACGCTGGCGGTAATTGACCACCACTTCGGCCTCAGGTCAATTACCGAGGTGTCCTAACCAAAACACGTAGTGCGACGGAGTGGCACGGAGGTGTTAGTCCGATGGCCTAATCAAATGGGTGAGTCCATCAGAGCAGGTTGGCTGGCGCCGTCGATTCAAAATAGCTCTTCGCGCAGGCCGTTTCCCGCGACCGTTCGGGCCTCTTTAGCGAGGCGTCATGAGGGACGGGGTTGATAATTCAGCTCGATCAGTAAGTTAGAGGAAGGCTTCGACCGCTGAAATTGCACAGGCAGGGCGAACGGTTCGCGACAAAACCTTAGCTTCAGGTGAAAAAATGAGTACCGATGTCGCATGATCGTGTGCGCAACGAGCGGGGCGGCCACGGCAACGCGGGCCAAATCCCTCTTCAGTTCTTATGCTCGCCCACCCGAATTAGCTGCCGGCCAATTTCCGTGACTCGAGCCGTTGATTAACACCGAAGGTCTGGAAGACAAAAGCAGACCCAGGATTTTCGCCACGATTCCGAAGCGGCTGGAAACACCCATTTTGACGGCGGCCATCCTCAAGAACGTCTTGACCGTATTCGCACTAATGCCCATGTGCTCTGCCATTTCCTTGCCGCTGAGCCCTTGTAATAACAGGGTCACTGACTGTTGCTCTCGGTGCGTAAAGTTGAATTGTCCAGAGACCTCCGATAGGGCAACGGGTGGTGGCATTCCGCGCTCTAGAACAAGAAGAGTCGCAGTGTCGTTGCGATCCTTGCCAATGCTGTTCAGAACGAAAGCACGGCAGAAATACGTCCGGCGTCCGGACTTCAGTTCCATCAGACCGTGAGTACCGTTCTGGGCGTTCGGAGAGTTGTGGTTGTTGACTAGAGTGGGACCGACCTTCTTGCGGAGTACGTTGATGAGACTTTGTGACGGCGGCCCTGGATAGGTCAAAATCGTAATCGCCTCAAGGTTGGTAAGAAGAGGCCTCAAGGAAGAATCAGCAACAAGGAGCCCCACCACCGGAGGCGTGGCGGAAGCCCGATCATTGTCGCGCTTTAGCCGGGACCTCCGCGAATTTGATTCCGACGCCTGCATAATGCTCCCTCAAGCCCAAGTGCGGAGCGGTAACGGGCATCCGAGCAGCTCCTCGAACGCCCGACTTGTCCGGAAAACGAATTCTTCAACTCGCACTGAAGCTGGCGCCGCGTTGGCCGGCAGCCGTAGCTCCCGTGCCATTCACGGTGACCTGTGCCACTGCTGTCCTCGCGGCGTGTCGCTCGGATTATACGTTACGATTGACCGGCCAATCTTCCCTCATTTTCCATCTGTATCAAATCCCGTTCGAGTTCGTTCAGTTCGTTCGAGTAGCGAGGCGACTGCGCGGAGGCCGGTCCAAGCGCTCGAGCTTGCGCTTGGTTTTCTCATCGGTTTGTTGACGGCGGAACATCTGCAGGAGATGGCAGCCGCGGTCTGGCGCACACCCGCAAGATCGGCGCGGAGGCTTTCTTGGGGCCATGAAGCCCCCATCGTGCTTTTACTTATCTGCTCACCCTTTGCCGCAGACATCTGTTAACCAGCTACGATGCGATCTACCTCGACTTGGCCCTTCGGTGCAACCTACCGTTAGCGACGCTTGACGACGACTTGCGCAAAACCGCAAAGAAACTCGGCGTTCGCTTGTTTGGTTAGAGAGCGCTCGGCCTATGCCGCAATTGTAGTTGGGAGCCGATCTGTCCTTCGCGCCGTAAAACCCCTCTTTTGCCGTTGACCGAATGCTCGAGGAAGTCCGCCGAAGCCATGCACTCGGCTGGCATGACGCTGAAAGACGTTTCTGCAAAACACAAGCGCTGTCGTCCTTGGCAGTTGGTTTATCCGAGAGCCCTTTCGTCCCAAACGAACATGGCGTTGACCCCGTCACATCGTGGGGCTCTCCGCTCGGCCCGATGGATTTCGCTGCTCCAGGGCCTCTCGAGCTATCCCCAATATGACCGACGCGTAAAGTTATTTTGCTTTTTTGCTGAATTCTCTGATTAAAGCCTCAAATTCGGGAAGGGTGCGCAGGTTTCTTAACTCCGGGTCGTTTTCTGCGTCATCAGGTGGGTACCCTCTTTGAAACGCTTCCCTCATGGTTTTCAAGGCTTCCTTGGGATGGCCACCGATAGCTTGGACTACGCCTTCCGTATAAATGAACTCTACATTTTGGCTGTTGATTGTGCGCGCTCGCCTAACTAACCCGAGCGCCTCGGTTGTGTTCCCTTTTTTAGCGTAGTAGAGAGCCATGTCCCCCATCGTCACGGCGTTGCGGGGATTAACCTGAAGTTCCTTGTACCCGAGGGCGATTGCCTTGTCATAAGTTCTCTCGGCCTCGTCGGCGTGGCCTGACCAACGATAAGCATCCGCAAGGTTCCCAACCATCCATTCCGAGTTGGGGTTCGCTTGCACTGCCTTCTCACACATCTCCACCGCTTCGTCATAGCGCTTAAGATAAAAGTAAGCCGTTCCCAGATTGGAATAGTTGTCGTAACGGGGTGAAAGCTCGACAGCCTTCTTCCAGAATGACACAGCATCGTTGTATCGGCCCCATCGGAAATACACCGCGGCAATATTTTCGTAACCAGTGGAATTCTCTGGTTCCAGTTGCGTCACCCGTTGGAAAGCTATCAGGGCTTTGTCGAACTCACCGGCCTGAAAATAGGCGTTGCCGAGTTCATTATGGTTCACCCAGTAGTAGGGATTTATCTCTATGGCCTTCTCAAAGGCCCGGAACGCCTCGTCTTTTCGCCCGCTGCTCAGATAGACGCGGCCCAGACGCTCATAGCCGACGTCAGAGTTGGGCGCGAGTTGCAGGGCACGTTCTAACTCCACAATAGCTTCAGCAACTTCACCTGTGGCGTTGTATATGCTTCCCAGCGAAAAATGGACCTCGGCGAGCCCGTCGTTGAGTTGCTGCGCCTGCTTGGCCGCCGCCAAGGCCTTTTGCGTCCACAACGGGTCTGTCTTCAGCCCATACATTCGTAGGTAAGCATCTGCCAGGCCCGCGTAGGCGAGTGCAAAGTTGCGGTCCTGCTTTGCCGCGGCTTCAAAGAAATCAATCGCGGCTTGCGTTTTCTCGATGTCGCGTTCACCACGTATGACGTTTCGACCTTTGAGGTAAAGCTCATAGGCAACGATGTTCTCGGTGGGATGCACGGCAGCGCGCCCCGATTCAGAGCCGGAAGACCCTAGGTCGAGAGCCAAGGCGACCTTGGAGCCGACCTCATCCTCCAAACCAAGCAGGTCCTGTGCCACGCCCGAGACCTCACCGCTCCAGACACGCCGACCGGTAGACATGTCCTCCACATTCACGACAACGGCGATTTTCTGCACACTATTTTTCTGAATCGCGCCCTGCACCGTGCCATGGACCAGAAGATTGGCACCTAACTCCCGTGCGGTCTTTTCTAGCGAGTCTCCCCTGCCAACTTTCTCTACCGCACTGGAGGAGGCAACGTGGACGCCATTCGACTCAAAGAGCCTGGCAGAAAGGGCTTCGCTCAGACCCTCGGCCACATAGCCGAGCGACTCCTGGTTACCTAGCGCCCGGAAAGGGAGCACAGCGACGTATTTCCCCTTCGCGAGGGCAGGGATACTTTCAACGCCTGCTGTGGTCTGCCGGATAGGCCGGAAGAAAAGAATGCGGGCAGCGACGACGAGAGTCATGGCGATGACAGCTACCGTAACCGCAACTCTCCACGGGATGTGCCGTCGTTGTGTGACCGCGGGCTGGGCGGATGATGGCGGTGTCGCCGCTGGCTCCTCTTCTGCCACACTATCGGCCGCTGCTCGTCCCGATTCTGTGTCACGCTTCAACCGGGCCAAATCAGTTCGCATGTCCGAAGCATGTTGGTATCTGAGAGTTCGGTCCTTCTCTAGCCCCTTGTTGATGACCTCTTCCAGCTTAGGAGGAAGGTCTGGATTCAGGCGTACCGGAGGAACCGGATTGCGGACCAGAATCGCGTGGAAGATTACGCCTGAACTTTCCCCGCGAAACGGAAGTTGACCTGTGGCCATTTCGTACAGCACGACAGCAAATGAGAACAGGTCAGTGCGCGCATCCAACACCCTTGCCCGCACCTGCTCCGGCGACATATATGCAACGGTCCCCAACGTACTGCCGGGACTGGTCAGATGGTCTGGATCTACCTCCTGCGTTTCCAGCGTCTCAGCACTTGCAAACACGCTCTTTACGGGACTGACCTTGGCCAGACCGAAGTCCAGAATCTTCGCGTGCCCACGGTCGGTGACAAAGATGTTGGCGGGCTTGATGTCCCGGTGGACGATGCCCTTGGAGTGGGCGGCGTCCAAAGCGTCGGCAACCTCGATAGCAATACCGAGCAGGTACTCCAATTCCAGGGGACGACTAGCGATGGCGTGCTTTAGCGTCTTGCCTTCCAAGTACTCCATGGCAATGAAGGTTCTGCGGTTTTCTTCACTGATGTCGTGAATAGTACAGATGTTGGGATGGTTCAGCGCGGAAGCGGCCTTGGCCTCTCTGAGGAATCGCTCCATCGCTTGGCGGTCATGGGCTAGTTGCTCGTTCAGGAATTTGAGGGCGACAAAACGGTCGAGCCGCACGTCCAGCGCCTTGTAAACCACACCCATGCCGCCGCCACCGAGTCTTTCGAAGATGCGGTAGTGGGAAACGGTCTGGCCACTTAGCGATACCGATTCCGGCATTTTCAGGGAATGTTAGGTTGGTTCCAAAAACAAGTCAACGAGCGAGGTCACCTTCGCGGCTTGTCGATGTGGAACAAGTCTGATTCGCACTCTTGCGTGCACTTTGTGAGGAGGTTGGGCCATAATGCGCAAGTCGGATCTCGAAATTTCACGCACTGCACACGAACATCGCGCGTCATTCCTTTCCTGCGTACTTCTCTTGCCTACTTCTCGCCACGAGGTGTAACTATCCCTTTCATTTAATAGAGTTCAACCGCGTGACTGCGGCAAATTGCCAGCAATTTCAGCATAAACGGCCTTCGATTGTCCCATCAATGAAACAATGAGCCGAGGGCAGGGATCAAATATGAGTTCCGCTCCTTATTCGGTGCCCAACCGGAATACCTGAGATTCCTGTAGGTGATGGGAGAAACATACAACCGATGTGGTTTGCGGGCGTCGGCGAAAAGATTGTGATGCAGAACCTCGGATTCTCTTTGTCGGGAAAAAAGTAATGGCTGGCAACGATGAGGATGCCCGACCTGGGGTACGTCCGCGAATGGATCCTGCGTAATACACGAATCCTGGCAAGCATCGACCTACAGCCGGACATGTTCCAGCCGGGCGTCAGCATCCAAACCGGTGTGCTCATACTCCAGCGTCGCAAGCAGCAGGAGCTGATTGACGTTGCAACGACTGCTAACAAAGCGAACGACGGTCCCGTCTTCGTGGCCGTTGCCAATCATGTCGGCCACGAAGCGCGGGACAAAACCTAGGTTCAGGATAGAAAAGGGAATGAAGTCATTAAGGAAGTCGAACAATTTGGTCAAGGCGGCGCGAGGGAACACACGTATATCGGCGCCAGCCTACCCGAAAGAAAGTGGCTGTGGGTTCTCCTCATCTCCCGCTACACACTGCGGGGTCGAGGAGAACAGTGCAATACCGCTTCAAAAAGTACCCGTAGCCGTGACCCGGAAAGTGGCATTAGTGTTGAATTCACGGAACCCCACCGAAAAATCTCCGCCGAATGGGATCCCGGACCCGCCGGAGAAGAAAACCACGGGGGCTGCGGTGGCTGGAACGCTGCACGTCTTGAACCAGGGGCTGACTCCCCCTAGGGCGGTGGATAGCTGGCACGAGAGCGTACCCGAATAATCGAGCTTACTGGCAACGACAATCAGTCGTGTGATGGTGACGCCGGTTTGGCTGCCCCCCTGACCTGCCGTGATGTTGTTGAGAAAGAAGCACCCTGGCGCAGTAGTAGAAACGCCATCCTGGATCAGAATACAGTCGGTAGTACCTGGACTGTTTCCAGACGGCGACACGATGACGAAGTTCGGGTCACTGATGGGAACCGAACCGCCGCCGCCCCCGGTCCTGATAACCGGGTCCACCGTAGAGCTCTGTCCGAAAAACCCGCCCGCCGAAGACGTTGGAGTTATCGACGTTGCAGCATATATCCCCAGAACAGCAAGGCCTAATATCACAACTGTGCTGAAAGCGCTTCGCACACGCATCGGAGACTCCCTCCTTTGATTCAAAAGCTTTAATGGCTAATTCCCGCAGTAGGGACATACTGATGGGCGTGACCGTTTACACTACGATCGAAACCGGTGTCGTTGCTCCGCAACAAAGAGGAGGCCAGAAGGACCACATAAAATAGCGCAAGGGATGTCCGACAACAAAGTACGCTCGACCAAGTTCATGCTGCTCGCGGGGTTACTCGCGGGCTTCTTTGTTTCTTCGGCTCTAACGAAGGCAGCTCAAAGGAACGATAAGACCGTAGCCGCGCAGCCCACGGCAGCTGCTTCGACAGCCTCCCCCGCAGTTAAAGCGGCTGCACCTAAGTCCCCCGTCGCAACGAAAAGTCAACGCGGAGCCGAGTTTATCAGGAAGCGCTGGGGTATCGACAACATCATCGTTCGGTCGACCGCCTCGGGCAGCTTGATTAGGTTCAGCTATCGTGTGGTAGATGCCGAAAAAGCCGCTTTGATCAACGACAAAGCGAAGGCCCCGTATCTGATCGAGGAGAAAATGGGAATCGCTCTGCAGATTCCTCAGATGGAAAAAGTAGGGCAGCTGCGCCAAACTGGCAAACCCGAAAATGGCCGTGAATACTGGATGGCCTTTTCTAATAAGGGCAAGGTCATAAAACCAGGAAGCCGAGTAGACATCGTGATCGGCAGTTTTCGGATTAATGATTTGGTCGTCGAATAACCTCAAGAGCCCGTTAGGAGTGTTTCGTCCATGCTGCGGAAAGTGCTTTTGTACTGCCTTGGTCTGGCTATTTGCATGTCTCTTGCCCTGATTGGCGAGGCGAGCCCCCAGGCCCCGGTTAAACTAACGGCCGCGCAGATCGTTGAGAAGAATATCTCCGCGAAGGGCGGACTGCAGGCTTGGCGGGCGGTTCAAACTATTTCCTTCTCCGGTAAGATGGACGCGGGAGGAAACGCCAAGGCGCAACTGCCGTTTGTGCTGGAGAAAAAGCGGCCGCGGAAAACGCGGGTCGAATTACAGTTCGCGAACGAAACTGCGGTGCAGGTCTACGACGGTGTCAATGGCTGGAAGCTGCGCCCTTTCCTTGGACGCCGGGAAGTGGAGCCATACTCGCCAGAGGAGCTCAAATCGGCGGCCTTCGAATCAGACCTTGACGGTCCCCTGGTTGATTACGCCGCTAAAGGCAACAAGGTGGAGCTTGAGGGCGTCGAAAAGGTGGGAAACCACGATGCCTACAAGCTCAAGCTCACCATGATAAGCGGGCAGGTGCAGCACATCTGGGTCGATGGGGACACTTTTCTAGAAGTCAAGATAGAGGGCACGCCCCGCCGCATGGATGGCAAGATGCGGCCTGTTTGGATTTATCTGCGGGACTACAAGGAGGTGAACGGTCTGATGATTCCCTATGTTTCGGAGACGGAAGTACAAGGGAACAGAGACACTCATAAGATGATCATCGAGAATGTTGTGGTGAACCCCAAGCTGGAGGATTCTCGATTCACCAAGCCTTCGTCGCGGCCGCAAACCCAAGCTCAAAGTAAGTAAGCATCGTCTAAACAAGCAAACGCGGATTTCTTCGGCCGGTGTTCCGCTGGCTCAGCACTCCGGTTGCGTTCAGCGAGAAATTCTCACAAAAAATAGAATAATTCTGTCGCTTTATGTCAAAGCCCCGCTAGTTTAGTTAGAAAGAAACCCTGCCAGGAAAAAGAATAGCGTGTTTACAGCGTATCGCCGCATATTCCAGTTTCTATAGCCGGCGTGGTTCTGGGTGAAGCACAGGAACGGGGTTACTTGGACCACCGCTTCCTTCAGCCGACCGCCGTACTTCTCGGGTAAATTCTGATTGAAAGCTGCTAATTGTTCTTACTCATTACCAGAAAGCTTGGTGATATCTATATTTTCTACATTTTTGCGTCTACTTGTTCTGGAACAAGGAAGACGACTCGACGGTGTGTTGAATTGTGCGCCACTTGTACGGCCTAAAGGCTTCCACAGCAAAGTAGCCGGACCTCCAGAACTTTGGATGTCCGCCCCACGTCAATGCAACCCAGTGGGCAGGGGCAGAGTCGTGGAGCTGTGGCAGGAGACTTAAGCCTGTAGGCTGCGGATCCCACTGTCCCCAGGAAGAATTGGGGCTCCATGCCAGGCTCGGAATCGAATCCGCAGAAGTCGCGGGCAACGGGCGATAAGCGCAGACTTACGGCCCGGGGACCGGCCTTGGGCTTGCTGGTAGCAGACGCTTCCCTCAAGCCGATTTTTGCGAACAATGATGCGATTACCATTCTGACCTATCTCGGGCCGACGTCGCGAAACCTTGCCGATGTATTCGATAAGGAGCTTCGTCGCGCTCTTTTCAACGCTCGGGACTCCGCGATAAACGGGAACGGGCATCCCATTATGAAGTTGAAGTCCGGACGCCGGACCTATTTCTGCCGGGCGTTTAGTCTGAATAGCGATGGCAAAGGTTCCAATCGCACTGCGACATTGCTTGTGCTCGAGCGAGCAATGTCCGGACCCCTTCTGTCCCAGGTCTTCGAGCAATTCCACCTTACCCATCGAGAACAACACGCGGTCACACTCCTGCTGCAAGGGCTAAGCAACAAGGAGATCGCTGAGAGCATGGGTGTCAGCGCGAATACGGTCAAGGCCTTTCTGCACATGGCGGCGGTGCGGATGGGGGTTTCCAGTCGCTCCGGAATTGTAACCAAAATCTTCCGCGCGCTCCTGTCGTCCATTAACTCCGAGGTAACCGATCCCGGTGCAACGAAAGAGGTCGCCCGAACGAAATAGGATCGGAACAGTGGCATGAATGACCTCGCACCACAAGTATTTTGTCGCTTAGCGGAGAGCGCTTACTCAAGCCTTCTCTTCGGGAAGGTGCGCGTAACGTAGCGTTACGAATGGAAAGTTTCGAGGGTCGACAGATCGGCTTAGGAGGCGGCATGGTCGCGGCAAAGATGTTTTACCGGTTCTGGTTGCTCACGCTTCTTTTGTGTTTCGCAACTCTCCCCGCGAGCGCACAGGCGGGATACCAAGGTGGAGGATCGTTTCGCGTTCAGTGCCCAACTGCCACACTCTTACATCCTGGCACCACCGCCACCGGCGGCGCCGGTGCGGCTGCAAACCCTACACCTGCCAGTTCGGAGGGTCCGTACACTGGCCCGGTTTACAGGACGACGACGAAAGATCCCACCGGAGGGTACACCTATAAACCCGCATTGACGTTC
>JBPYDQ010001164.1:0-7522 GCA_051986135.1 Terriglobales bacterium
GCGCGAGCGCATTCGCTTCGATCTGGATTGGGGTTATGCATGGGAGCCATTCTTTGAATTCTTAACTGCAGCACGTGAGCACGCGGGCGCGGTCTACGGGCTGGACTGCATGCCCCGCGACGATCTGCGCAAGATCGCGGCTCGCGACCGTCATGCCGCAATCAAGATCTCCGAAATGCGCCAGCACCATCCAGAAGCCCTGATCGTGGTGCTTTTCGGAGAGTCCCATCTGGCGCCGAATCATTTGCCGCGGCTTCTGTACGAGCGCCTGCGCACGGACCGTGTCCTGACAATTTTGCAGAACGTGGATGCGCTTTATTGGAAAGCTGCTGGCGAGACTTGCGATCGTGTCGAGGCGGTCCAGGTTACCGATGATGTGGTATGCGTCTTCCATAGCACACCTTTGGAGAAGTACGAGAGTTACCGCCTCTGCCTGGATCGCTGGAGCCGAGAAGGAATGGGGAATCCCGACCTCGGCCCCACTATTTATAACCTGATCGATGGTCTCGTGCGGTTCCTGGGAATGAACGCCTATTCTCCTCACAACACCACACAGCCCAGATTCCTGGTGGACTCGCTACCTGAAGTTTATTGCTGCCACACGGATAGCGTTTTGCGCAAACTGCTCTCACGAAAAGGGCTGGATGAGCGTACCAGAAAATCCCTTTGGAAGCGCTTCGAGGACCACGGCAGCGTATACCTGCCGCACGTGAATGCCTTCTGTATCCGCGACTTTCAAATGGCGCAAACTGCCGAAGAAAGCGCCCGTTTCCTGTATCACGCTTGTCGTGGCTTGCCTCTTCGAAACAGCGGCAAGAAGAATTCGGATCCAAAGCAGGAGGAGCGCTTCTACAGCCAGGCCTTGGAACAGGCGCTGGCGTACTTCGGATCACGCGTGCTCTATCCCGCCCGGCCGCCGATCCGCGAATCGGATCTCTATGCCCTATACGATGAGACCCGTGAAGACGTCGAGCAGCAGACTTCCTTCGGGTTCGCGGAATTCATCGAGATGCTCGATTTTATGGTTTTGCACCGCGGCTATGAACTCAATCCTGCCCGCTACCTGCCAGTGCCCAGGCAAATTAAAGAAGCCATGGGCTACACAGGAGAAAAATTCGATTACCTTACCGCTCAACTCGGAAATATGCTGGGCAGTGATCTATACGACGCCTACCTCGCAGGACGTGTTACCCGGCGTTTCCTGAAAAGCATATTTCTGGCTCACCTCGATGACCCCGGCACTCCCGCCCAAACCTACTTCGACCTAGTCGCGAGAGTTCGTCGCGAGAACCAGCCGCCACGCGCGAATACCACCTGATTTCTCACGCCTTCATCGCCCCGGCGGTTCTTATTCCTTTTCTTTTTGCCCCCAGTGCGGAGCGAGAGCTCTGGCTTCTCAGACCCCGCCCGCTGGCTGGCCAAGTGCTAATCTGGATTAAGAGAGGACTGAAGGCTGAAGACGGCATCTTGAACTCCGACTCCATCCGCAAGTTGTTCCGCCAAGTGCACCAAGGTAAGCTCTCGCCTGAGGAGGCGGTCGAGCGTCTGCGCCACCTGCCTTTTGAAGATCTGGGCTTCGCCAAGGTCGATCATCACCGCGCCCTGCGCAATGGCATGCCGGAAGTGATATTCGGAAAAGGCAAAACTCCCGACCAAGTGGCGGAAATCTTCGCACACCTTGCTAAGCATGGGGGGAATATCCTGGCGACACGCACCACGGAGGATCAATTCCAAGCCGTGAAGCAGCTGGTACCGAGATCTGACTATCGCGTTCTGGCTCGTGCCATCGTTCTCAAGCGTGATCGTAAGAAGTATGGCAAGGGGCTGATCGCGGTAGTCTCCGCGGGAACCAGCGACATCCCGGTTGCCGAAGAGGCGCTGGTCACTGCCGAAATGATGGGCAACGATGTCCAGCACCTTTATGATGTCGGAGTGGCCGGCATCCATAGATTGCTGGCAAATTGCGCCGCCCTGGCGAAGGCGCGCGTTGTAATCGTCTGTGCCGGGATGGAGGGGGCGTTGCCAAGCGTAGTGGGTGGACTGGTGGGGGTTCCGGTAATTGCCGTTCCGACCAGTATTGGGTACGGCGCCGCCTTCGACGGCATAGCCGCCCTGCTTGGCATGATGAACTCCTGCGCGTCAAATGTCAGTGTGGTGAATATTGATAATGGGTTCGGAGCCGGGTACGTGGCTTCGCTGATAAACCGTTTATGATCGGCTCGATCCGGAAGCGTCTCTTCATTCTGTGTACGGCCTGGTTCAATTGCCACACCGTTCAGTCGCCACCCCGAGAATTTTCTTCCGGACTGGAAGCACTGGGGCATGGCGAGCAGTCGTTCGGAGCCGCACTCTGACTAAGGCAAGGTTCGTGCCCGGAATGACAGATTGAGATGTTCGACTGTCTTCATCCGCTGAGTATCCAGGTTAGGTGTCCATAGTCTTCAAGTTTGGGCTGATAATCAGACTCGGCTCGGTGGCTCGCTGCACATCTTCCTTGGTCAAGCCGGGCGCCACTTCTTCCAGCACAAGCCCGCTTGGCGACACGCGTATGTAGGCCATTTCGGTGACAATCGTATCCACGACGTTCACACCCGTCAACGGCAAGGTGCATTTTTTCAGGATTTTGGGTTGGCCTTCGCGCGTGGTGTGCTCCATGGCAACAACCACCCGCCTTGCTCCGGCAACCAGGTCCATCGCGCCGCCCATTCCCTTGACCATTTTTCCGGGAATCATCCAGTTGGCGAGATTGCCCTTTTCGTCAACCTCCATGGCTCCGAGGACGCTCAGGTCAATATGCCCACCGCGAATCATGGCAAATGAATCCGCGCTAGCGAAGTAGGCCGTGCCCGGAAGTTCGGTCACGGTTTCTTTGCCGGCATTGATCAGATCCGCATCCTCCTTGCCTTCCGGCGGGTAAGGACCAATGCCCAACATACCGTTCTCGCTCTGGAGAATCACATCCATGCCCGGAGGCACATGATTGGCCACCAGCGTCGGCATGCCGATACCCAGGTTAACGTAGAACCCATCCCGCAACTCACGAGCAATGCGCTTCACGATGCGCGCCCGCTTCTCAAGGTCTTTGTCTTTGCCGATTTTTGCGTTGCTCGACATCTCGATGGTCGTTGGTTGGCACTCGTTGGTGGTTGACAGGAACAAGGGCACAAGGTGACAACGGCCAACCACGAGTGACCGTTAGTTCCTCCTTATCGTCCTTTTCTCAATCCTCTTTTCGTACAGCTCTCCCTGGAATATGCGCTTCACGTAAACGCTGGGTGTGTGCACCGTGTCCGGATCCAGTTCACCTGGCTCAACCAGGTGCTCTACTTCAGCGATAGTTGTTTTGGCCGCCGTCGCCATCATCGGATTGAAATTGCGCGCCGTCTTACGGTAGACAAGATTGCCCCATTTATCGCCTTTCCACGCCTTGACGAGGGCAAAATCCGCGTTCAGCGCGTGTTCCATCAGGTACATGCGCCCTTCAAAGTCGCGCGTCTCTTTGTTCTGTGCAACCAGGGTGCCTACACCTGTAGGCGTATAAAACGCGGGAATACCCGCGCCGGCGGCGCGCACGCGTTCGGAAAACGTGCCCTGCGGCACCAACTCCAGCTCGATCTTACCCTCCAGGATCATTTGCTCAAGTAACTTGTTTTCCCCGACGTAGGTTCCAATGTGTTTGCGGATCTGGCCGGCCGAGAGCAACAGTCCCATGCCGAATCCGTCGACCCCCGCGTTATTGCTGATGGTGGTCAGATTCCGAACGCCTTTCTTAACCAGCGCCCGGATCAGGTTCTCCGGAATTCCGCACAACCCGAACCCGCCCACCATAACCGTGGCGCCATCAAACACATCGCGGACGGCTTCATCTGCACTTGCCACAACCTTATTCATAAGAGAGCGATTCTACTGCCCCGTAGAAACAGGGCGCAAACCGTTTCAACGCTTTTTCAGTTCGTGCGCACGCTCGAATTCACGCGCCAGTTCTCTGGTATCCAGATTTTCGCGGACATGTGCCAAACGCTGTTCCAGCTTCAATAGCACCTCCTGGATATTCCTCTTGTTGGTGAGGACAATATCGCGCCACACCGAATAAGGGCTGGCTGAGATTCGCGTCATTTCACGCAAGGCACGACCGCCAGCGGACAAGACTGGGGCACTCCCGCCGAACTCCTCAACCAATGACGCCGCCAGTGCCGTGGAAATCATCTGGGGAAGATGGCTCACCCAGGCGCATAGAAAGTCGTGCTTGTCGGGCGCGAGGGTTGCTACTCTGGCGCCCATTTTTTCAATCCAGTTCAGGAACTCGCCCGATAGGCCCTCATCGATGTTCTGCCCGGGCAAGGGCGTAATCAGCCAGGCTGCGCCCTGAAAAAGGTTCGCATCCGCGAACTCAACTCCGCCGTGTTCCTTTCCCGCCATGGGATGTCCCGCCAGAAATCGCTTCCCTGCGCTCCTGCCGAACACCCTGCAAGCACGCTCCACGATTTCGCTTTTCGTGCCGCCCACGTCGGTCAGCAAGGCTTGACGAGACAATCCCGGCCCCAGCATCCCGATCAGATCAATAATTGCCCCGACCGGAGTAGCCAGCAAGACGACCTGACTGCTTCGCACCGCATGCACGGGATTGGTTTCCCCGGCATCGATCGCGCCTCTCTGCCGTGCGCGCTCGAGCACACGAGAGCGATCACAGCCCACAATGCGGCCGTGAAATCCCTGCGCTTTCAGGGCCAGTGCGACCGACCCACCGATCAGGCCAGTGCCGATGATCGTTATTTGCCGGATGGCCATGGCTGAGAAGGCACCTCAAGATAGCACGGTCGCGGGATTCCGAGAGACAAACCCGATCGCAAATCGAAGTTCCCGGCCTCCCAGGGCTACCGTGTGAGCCGCGCGCCGGCTATGAACCTATGAAACTCCACTGCGAGCAAAGATCGATGGCAAGGTAAAGGACAAGGATTTCGTCGACCGTGTGCCCTTATTTACTGTTCTACGAACTCGACAGCCACCGGCGTGGGGGAATCGACGATTTGGCCCGTCGCCTTGAGACGTCCGCTCTTTCTGTCAATCTGGAACACTACGAGGTTGTTTGATTTCTGGTTCGCGGCTAGCAGATAGTTTCCGGTTGGATCAATGGCGAATCCGCGCGGCGTTTTCCCCTGGGTTGGTGTGTATTCGAGCGGACTAAGCTTACCGTCGGGCCTGATCGCAAAAACAGCGATGGTGTCACTGCCGCGGTTCGACGCATAGAGAAACTTGCCGGAGGGAGATACGGCAATCTCCGCAGCATCATTGCGACCTTTGAACTGGGGCGGCATGCTTGAAACCGTCTGCAATTTGTGAAGGGTTCCGGACTGGGCGTTGTAGCTGAAACCGATAATTGCCGAGCGCATTTCGGCGAGCACGAAAGCCGACTTACCATCGGGTGTGAAGACAAAATGCCGGGGGGCGGAACCGGGATCTACCTCAGCGAAGGGCGGACGATTAGCCTGCAGCGCTCCGCTCTCCTGGTCGAACTTGTAGACTAATAACTGGTCTAAGCCGAGATCAGCGGCGATGGCAAACCGATTGTCCTTCGTAAGCTCGATCTGATGCGGATGTGGGCCCTCCTGGCGCTCGGGGTCGGCACCGTGACCGGAATGCTGGATGACGGCCGCGGCCTCACCCAGCCGGGCATCGGCCAGGACGGGGAACGTGGCAATCGTCCCAGAATCGTAGTTCGCTACCAGAACGTAATGGCCGCTTCGGTCGAGCGTGATGTAGCAAGGACCGGCTCCGTGCGATGAAACCTGGTTCAACAAGCTAAGCTTGCCGGTCTTATGGTCAATCGAGAAAGCACTCACTGCTCCCGTCTTCTGGCCTTGATAATCGGAGAGTTCGTTGACGGCATAGAGGTTTCTGGCGCCCCGATCGGCTGTCAGAAACGATGGATTCCGAGTTTCAGCGGCCACACCGATAGATTTCATCGTGCCGGTAGCGGTATCGAAGTGGAAGGCGTAAATCCCCTTGCTGGAGGGGCCAGTGTAGGTTCCTACATAGACCAGGTAATTGCGTCGGGATGCGCCACTCATTTCGGTCCGTGTGAGAGGAACCGCCAGAAAAGGAATCAACACTAGGAAGCATAATCCAACTAGACGCCACTTTGTTTTCATCCATCATGCCTCAAATTACTTCCTGTTGGATCCCTCGCCTGATCGGGCAGTTTCCAGGTGAACACGCCCAGCAATCGCGAGAGACGGAACGACGAAATCGGTAAAGCCGTCATGTTGCACCGGGCTCAAATCCTGGCAGCAACCACGATCGGGTGTTTCATAGCGAACCGACGAGTATGCGCCTTTGACCTGCACCTGGATACGCATCGGCTCGTCGGCAAAATTCACCAGCTCAACGACAACCTCACCGGTGTGCTCGTCGCGATACGGCACAGCAATGGTGGTTAGCGCGTTCCACAGGCTGATCAAGGTGCTGTCCTTCGGCGCTACACGGCGAAGGTCCTGGGCGAACGTTTCCGGATCCCCAATCGGCTCGGACAGTTCGATCACCCGCCCTTTTCCGGCAGCGTAGGATACTGCATGTTCGGCTGCTGGAATTGGGGGGGAGGAGTGCCAGGGATATTTGCCATTCGCGTCAACCAGGATGACAGTGCCACCCTCATGGGCGAACGTATTCAGCGCCCGAATGCTGGGTTGATCGGGACGAGTCAGAGCAGCGACTAGGGCGACGCCCTGAAGGGCTTTTCCCGTCACCTCACCGGTTACGATGCGGAAGGGAATATTGTGGCGCGCCATCAGATTCATGGGTTCGTAAGCGGTGTCGTAGTCGCCCACGATTACCGCTACATTGCTCCATGGCTGCAAGGGGTCGACCTCGTCTCGCAAAGCAAACTGCATGTACGGAATCAGTTTTTTCCAGCTGGACCAAGCGGCGGGCTCGTTGTCGAGCAGTGCTTTTTGCAGTTTTTCGTGCACATTTAAAAGCAAGTCGGCGTGAATTGCGCCCGATTCGGCGATCGCCAGCGAGTAATCCTCGACGCTCGGGCCATTTTCCTGCTGCAGAGTGTCTTTCAATTCCCATGCAAAGGTGTAGAGCAACAGCTCGCCTGGCCGGGTTTCCTGCTGAAACCGTACCATAGCGAGATTCGAATCGAGCCAAGGCTGGGCGGTGGGGCTGGACACCTCGAGAACGCCGTTACTGGTGATAACCGTCTGGCCTCGCATTTGGGGCGGCTTGCCATCGAGACTTAGCAGCATTTTCACTTTCGGATGGGCGGTGCGGAGCTTCTCGATTTGCCTGGCGGCATCTGGAACATTTCCGGCATCGACGGCCAGGCCTTCGATTGATTCCCGGGCGAGCTGTTTGGCCGCATCGTACACCTGCTCGACTCGGACCTCGGCGTACACGCGATATCCCTGGGCGAGGGCGCTGTGCAGTAACGCCGTACGGTTGCTATTCCAAGGAATGACCAGTTCCTTCATCCCGAGAGGTGCGTCGGGCAGCGTCGCTTCGGTCCAGCGCACCAAGACCT
>JBPYDQ010001165.1:0-8929 GCA_051986135.1 Terriglobales bacterium
GAACCGTGGTTGATCAGGAACGACATTCACAACCTCAGGGTCAGCGACTTTATCCGTAGGTAGCCATGAATCTCCGTTCCTACAGCGGCTGAGAACAACGCTCGATGCAGCTAACCATCGCTCGCCATCGCTGATAGCGGCTCAGTGAGCCCGTGCTGGGATCCTGACCTTGGGAAGAACGCACCGGCTTGTTCTGAATCTAGGAAAAATTGGCGGCGCGGACGACACGCTTTCGATAACCAGCGAGACGATGGGTAAAAAATGGGCTGGCGTCGCTCACCAGCCCACTCGAAAGGCCAACAAAACTGCGCGGACCTTTGGGGGTGGTGTGGACGCTCCTCCTGCAAGATCCCGTCAACTGAGATGAACGGGTGCACACGGCTGCGCCAACCGAGGTGCATCAGTGGGCGCACCAGCGCGGAACATGCCCTGTCATGCAAGCGTGAGCGGGTGTTAGGCCGTGGCGCGGCGAACCGCTTGTGCCTCTTCCTCCTTGTATAACCAGGCCCCTACCAAGGTAGCAATCACGATCTCGACGAGCGCTACGATCGACGTGATCACCAGCAATCGCGTGGGCAAAACACCCAGGGGATAGTTGGCAAGATTTGCGAGAAACACGGCAAGTGCCCAAGTGACCAGTCCAGCGCGGACGGCGGTTCTCGGTCCGGCACCATAGCGCGGGCGGATGGCTGTATAGAGCCAGACAGCAGCGATGCCCAGCAGGAACCCCCAGATGTTGAAAATCACGATCGCAGCCACGGAGAGATCCGCTGGTTTGTTCAGCGCCGCCATAGCCTTCCCCCACGCTTCCCGCAGCACAACGCCATTCGTGACGTATTCGACGATGTTGATCAACAGACCAGCCACCAAACCACCCACGATGACTCGGCCTCTGTTAGTGTGTGCCATAGCATCCTCCTCTAGTGCCGCCAGCGCGCCTCCGCTTTGGCGGGAAACACAGGCAATTATCGACCCTCTTGCCCTGGTTGCCAATCTCTGAAAGACGCCGGTGCCCGAGGCCTTGTTGCCATGCTGGAAGCTTTGCTTCGGGGGTTCTGGAGAGAGAAGGACATGGACGCGTTTCAGTAGATGACCGGGTAGAGCAATTAGGGACTCACCTCCCCGCCGACCTGAAACCGTCCAATCCAGGTATACTGATTTCCGGTTGCTATGATGATGAGGAAGAGTCCCTCTGTCGCAGCGTATAATGTGCGCTTGAATGGGCGTCGTTTTGGGGAAGGTGTTGGCTCCTTGGTCAGAGGTGGCGGCATGAAGAAAATGTTCACCTGTGTGATGAGCATAGTGCTGATGGGCCTACCGGCTCTGTTCACTGCTACATTATGCTTGGCGGACGATAAACAAAAAGATGTAGACCGGCTGAAAAATTGCGGCACGGTCCTGCAAGAGATTCTGGATATTCCTGACAACGTTCCCAAAGACCTACTCGACAAAGCCGACTGCGTGGTGGTTTTTCCATCGGTCCTCAAAGCCGCGTTCGTGGTTGGTGGGAGCTACGGTCGGGGTGCAATGACCTGCCGCCGAGGGAAGGAATTTACCGGACCTTGGGGTGCTCCTTCCATGATGGGCCTCGAGGGTGGGAGCTTCGGATTCCAACTCGGCGGACAAGCCACGGACTTTGTTCTCCTGGTCATGAATGACCGCGGCGCCAACGCTATCCTGAGCAGCAAGGTCAAAATCGGAGCGGACGCATCGGCCGCCGCGGGACCAGTCGGCCGCAATGCCACGGCCGAAACGGACGCGACCATGCGGGCGGAAATATTGAGCTATTCTCGCGCCCGCGGCTTATTTGCAGGCATTTCGCTCGAAGGCTCGACCATCCGCCCAGACAACGACGCTAACGGGCGGATCTATGGCCGGAAGATTCCCGCCAAGGAAATCGCACTCTCGGGAACAGTCGCAATCCCGGAAGCTGCCGAGCAACTGATCTCGACTCTGAACGCAAAAACCCCGAAGCACAAGCCATAATTGGCCTGTTGCAAGGTGGAAGATAACGTAATTCGCGAAGCACTGAATGAATGCCCTGTCGACAATTGCGAACGCAGTTCGTGTACCCTCTCCACAGGACTGTCCGCCGACATCAGCCATCGCGGCATCATGCTCACACTGCTTTGGAATCTGGACAAAAGAATCAGAGATGAAACCGGTTTGCCGGTATGCGTCGCCGATGATCCCCCTACAGCGTCGTACTAGGCACAGCTAAGCTTCTTGACGACTTCACACCACTCGGTCGCCTCAATGTCGACTGGCCCGCACCTCCAACCCGAACGCCTGCACCGACCTTGACCTTAAACTTGCCGAGCAACCGCGTTCCCACAGGTCCCATCCAAAAGCCAGAGTTCTGGCTCCCCTACAGTACTCCCAAGAGGATGCGCCATGGTAGGGGGAAGACGGCTGGTTCCGCTAATGTGCTTGGGCACAGCTTTGTCCCTGGCCGGATGCGGAGGGGGCTCGACTAGCACCTCCTCGCAACCTACTTCTTCAACGCCGCCTGCGATTTCCGTTTCGATTTCTCCTTCCTCTGCCCATGTGCAAGTCGGATCGACCGAGCAGTTCACCGCTACCGTTTCCAGCGCCAACAACACGGCCGTGAAGTGGTGGGTAAACGGGATCGCTGGAGGCAACGCGACCCTCGGAACGATTACCAGTAACGGGCTTTATGCGGCTCCCGCTGTCGTGCCTAATCCCGCCACGGTGACCGTGGCGGCTGTGTCCCAGGCCGATTCCACCAAGTCCGGGGCCGCTGCCACGACTATCGTTCTCCCGCAAATAGGCCACGTCTTTCTTCTGGTTGAGGAGAACCACGGCTATAGCAGTGTGATTGGCAATTCAGCCATGCCCTATCTAAATAGTCTGGCGAGTGTTTATGGTGTCGCAACAAACTATTACGCCAACACGCATCCCTCGATTGGCAATTACTTTATGCTCACCACAGGGCAGATCATCACCAACAATGATAGTTACACCGCTACCGTGTCGGCAGACAATCTTCTCCGTGAATTGATCGCGGCAGGCAAGACCTGGAAGTCATACGCCGAGAGCCTGCCTTCTGTGGGGTACACGGGCGGCGATGTGTACCCGTATCTCGCCCACCATAACCCGCCTTCCTATTTTTCAGATGTTCGCAGCAGCAGCACAGAGGTTCTGAACTTGGTTCCGTTTACCCAGCTCGCAACCGACCTGGCAAATGATCAATTGCCGAATTTCGGTTTCATTGTTCCGAACGCCGAACACGATGCCCACGACTGTCCTGATGGTACGGGGAACTGTGCCGACAGCGTAAAGCTTTCTAGCGCCGACTCTTGGCTGCAAGCCGATATCAGCCCTCTCATTGCCAGTGCGTCTTTTCAGCAGGATGGTCTGCTTATCATTGTGTTTGACGAATCCCTCAAAAGCGACACCCGCTACGGCGGCGGCCAAGTGGCTCTCCTCATGATCAGCCGCAAAGCGAAGGCTGCTTTCCACTCCACCACTTTTTACCAGCACGAGAGCACGTTGCGTACGCTGGTGGAAACCACCGCAGCGGCCGCGCTTCCCGGCGCTTCTGTCTCCGCCGCGGACATGGGCGAGTTCTTCCCCTGATGCCCGAGGGGTTTCATCAAAGGTCTCGTTCTTCATCTATCTGTGGAAAAAACGGAAATGCGATGCGCTCGAAGCGCCGAAATACAAGCCTGCGGCGATGAGGAAGTACCTGCGTCCCACCGAGGGCGGCGAGAAATGCTCGAGTTCAGTAGTTGATCACGCGTCCCGGTATGTGGCAAGTTCCGTCACTTGATCAACCGGATGCGCGAAGTGAAGGCCCGATGCGACAAGGCACCGTAGGTCAGGAACTGCGGTGATTCAATATTGTTGTCAACGATGGCAGGATTACTGCGGCCCGTGATGTTGTCGAAACCGCCACGCAATGCCCAGTGGTGATGGTGGAATTGGAAGCGTTTCTCTAGAAACAGATTCAGCGAGAAGTACGTCGGAAAACGATAGGTCCCCGGAGGCAAGACCAGCTGCTGCTGTTTGTTGATGACGAAAAAGGGAAAGCCGGTGCGCGCTTCGGTGGAATATTCGACATCAAAGGCATGTAGCAGCGGCACTCTTGCAGGCAGGATGCCGGTCGAGAGAAACCGGTTGGGAGCATCCCATGAATAGGGGCCGGGCAATTGTGCACTATGGATTGGGTTGTCAACGTTAAAGTCGAGCACTTGGTTGGACCGACTTCGTGAGCGCAAATAGGAGCCCGTTAACAGGTAAGTCTTGTGAAAAGCGTGTCGCGCACCGATTTGAAATCCATCGTAGCGGTCCCGCCGGCCGTTCTGTAGGACAAAGGCGCCGCTCAGCGTCGGAGAACCAGTGGGGAGGTTATAGACAAAGCCGTCCTTGCCCTGCCGCTGAATGAATTCCGCTTTTAGGTAGATGTCATGCGGAAGACGGCGCTCGAGCGCCAGACTCCAGTTCAAGGAGCGTGGCTCGCGCAGACTGCTCTGATTCAGAGTGAAAGTTTCCACCACTGGGCAGAGCGGAAACTCTGGACATGTGGGACCCGGAATGGGGGCTCCTGTATTCGTGAAGAAATAATCGAAACGCTCTCCGGAGAACGGGCGCGCCAGCAGAACCAGATTGGTTGCATCGTAATAGACACCAATCCCGGCGGAAAGCTTGGTATTGCCTCCGGCATCCAGGGCGTATGTCCCGCCCAGACGCGGCGAGAAAAGCGGGCGGCGGACTATTTCATCCCCATCGAAACGCACACCCAGTTCGATCAGAAGACGCTCCGCGGCAGACCAGCGATCCTGCAGATAGGTACTGGCCTCAGCATTGAGTTTGGTTCCGTTTCCCTGCGTGAACGCCGAATAGCGGGCGCAGGGGGAGCC
Source organism: Terriglobales bacterium (assembly GCA_051986135.1). GTDB lineage: Bacteria > Acidobacteriota > Terriglobia > Terriglobales > Acidobacteriaceae > Gp1-AA122. Next base: position 4,884 of record JBPYDQ010001165.1, read on the forward strand.
GCCACCGGTACCCAGAGTCAGACAGTTGGTGCCGCCAGCAACTGTTTGGCCTGGCCGCAGATAAGAAATCGGGCTGCGATCGATAACAGGGATATAGGTAAGCCGGTCTGCATCGAGACCGAATTTGATCTCATGCCGGCCATGCCACTGGCGCGGCGCAAGCGACAAATTGGACACTGCCTGCCAGCGATCCGCCTGTGTGTTCAGAGCCATGTAATAGCTACCGCTCGCTTGCTGCGAACTAGCAATGACGGACGGCCCTGGCCTCTGCGGCTCGATGCGTGAGCTATAGCGATCGAAATTGAAACCGAAGTCGAGCAGCGCACCACCGGAGAAGTAGTGCTGGTCACGAATCATGGCGAAGTTACCGGTTTCCTTGTCGCGAGGAGTCGTCGGAGGCGGCGAAAACAACGATAGACCGAGATACTGATCATGTTGAATGTTGTAGAGATAGCTGATGGTTAGAACGTTGTTGCGGCTTAGATTCCATTCGAGCTTCGCGATGTTGCCGCCACGCCAGAAGACATCAGTATCGGATCGGCTGGGCAGTTCGGGGATGATGATGTGCTCGTACTCCCCATCGAGACCCTCAAAGAACCATATCCTGCCCTTCGTAATCGGGCCGGAGACCGTCACCCGAGGAACCACTTGATCGAAATGAAGACCCTTTTTGAGTTGAGCCGACGGCAAAAAATTGGTTGCTGAGTAGTGCAGCTTGTCATCCCCGATGCCGGTTTCGATTCCAAGCTCGCCGCCTGAACCTTTGCCATATTCTGCCGAGAGACGACTTGCCTGAACGTTGATGAGACGGATGGCATCCGTGCTGACGCGCAGCAAAAGGAGACCATTGGCGGGCTGGGTGACATTGAAGCCGTCGAGCATGGTCAGGCTCTGGTAGGTTTCCGCGCCTTGGATATGAGGCTGACCACTGCTGTCGGGCACGACCCCAGGAATAAAAGCAAGCACGTTCCGGTAGTCGTGCGTGGCCGGGTAAGGGATGTTGAGAATATCGATACCGGTCAGCTCCTCGCTGGCCTGGACCTGCGATACATCAACCGCAGGAGGCGTCGCCACAACATTCACAGTTTCCCTAACTTCCTGGAGGTGGGAGAGCCGAACTTTGACTTCTGGTTCGGCACCGATAAGTACGGCTTGTCCGGAGACCAGGTAATAGCCCTCTTTGGCCACCGAGAGTTCGTAAATACCTTTGGGAACGCTGTGGAAACTGCAGTGACCACCGAAATTAGTTTCGCAGCGCAGGGCAGGCGAGTCTCCGGTTGCGCGCATCCTGACTTCTGTCGACGGCACTCCAACATCGTTTTCGTTGACCACAGTCACAACCACGTTTGAAGTGGCTGGCAACATCGGTGAATTGTTTACTTGCGCGTCGACGAAAAAGGCGAAAATCACAACTGAAACAGCTGAGAAGAGACAGCAGCGGCACTCTTTGGAGCCAGGCATGAAGGACGGTGGCTGACATTGTACTGCGAAGGCAGACGATAGCAACTGAGGTGACTGCCGGCGACCCGCGGCCCGGCTCACCACCAGAACGGTCTCCAGCGAACCGAGAGCGTGCGCCTGTTGTCGTACAGGGGAAGCGATGGTCTACGGCATCCGCCTCGCTGGCAGCAAGCTCGACACTTTTCGCCATGCTCTCGGTCGTTGTGCCACGGGATTAGGGGTGGGTTTCTACCGCTACCTGCCAGAGTCTAGGCAGGCTGACGTGGACGCCGTCTAGGCTGGGTTCGATCGGATCGAGAGTCACGCCGTATTGAACGAGATGCTTGCCCAGGCCGTTCAGCTGGTTCGCCTCCCTCCCGCGGTCTACGTGCGAACCTGGATTTGGTGGAGCTGGAAAACCGCGAGTATTGGCAGCTGGCGATTTGCTCTTATTGCGGCGCAGTCACACCGTGTGGCGCGACGTTCGGCCGTAAAAAGAGCAGGAACGCGGATATTTGACGATTGAATGTTTCGAACTAGCGTGTTGCGATGGACTCCTAGAGCCTGTGCCGCCCGGCTTTGATTCCAATGAGCGGTCCTGAGACGCGAGGTGGATTGCTTCTAGAATTCCCTCGTCGCTTCGAAATACAGAATGCCCGTCTTTTGCGTTCGCAGAGCTAACCTCTCAAGATGCGCCTTAGTGGCGTATGCGTGTTTTCGACCCATGTGTCAACCTTGAAAGACGGCTTCGAGTGTCTAAGCGGCGACACCGAGCCTTCATTAATGTCGTACGCCTGACTGAAGCCTCGGTCAATCGCCTGGGAAAAGGTCCAGGTGAGAACAGTCTCTCTACTCGTCAGCTGACGATTTGGTGGAGGCCTCTAGCGTGCGGAATCTATACCATGCCTGGAACCTACCGGTTCAGTTCTTTCGTCCAGAAGCAGGCGCCGCAGCGTGCGCAGGTCGTTGAGCAAACGACGACTTGCCTTGGTATGGTGTTTAAGCTTGTCTAGCTTGTACAGAACCAACCGGAGAGCGTCGCGGCGTCGGGCGTGAGGAATGGTCTCTCCAACAATATCGGCTTCCGCGTTCTCTGTCGCTTCATCTAAGGCCTGGGACAAAAGCGCGAGATATTCCTGCGCACTCTCGATGTTGTCAAACGGCGTCTCTAGGTTGTGGCCGGGGAACCTCCAAATGGCTTCATCACTAATTCTATAGCCAGACGCGATACAATCCGACAACCCTTAGGAAACGGCTCCTTTTTTACGTTCGAAGCAGTGGGAGTTGCGCCTGAGAGATCACGAAGGCAACTTGATCAGAAGTCCTGTACGAGGTACTCCAACCGACATCACCGGCTGCGCGAGCCAAGGCATACACACGCGCAATACCGTCCCAGGGACGGCTCTTATCACAGTGCAATCACCCGGTGCCCTCGCTCGCGGCGTTCTGTAGCAGCGTTTCAGACATTTGTCATTAGCGATAGCCAGGTTTGGGTGTGAGTTTGATCTTCTTTTCGATCACGCTTTCACCGATCCCACACACCGAGCAGAGGAAGCTACCTCTGGCCCGCCATAGCGGAGTTACGATAATGCGGCGTTAGGAGCGGTGCAGTAGAAGAAGGTTCGGGTCGGCGTGGACCGATGGACGGTAGCGTTCGTGGTCAAGGCCGCATCGGAACCTCGTCACGCCTCCTTCCATCCAAGCTCGGTGGCCTATGTCGGTGTTCTGGTACAGACGAACTTCGGCGGTTTGCTTGCGATCGGCAAACCATCACGTGGGTCGGGGACCGGTCGCTGCTACCGGCGCGAGAAGCTTCCAAAGCAGGCAGTGCACAGATCAGGGAAAGGGTTCGGTGATGATCGTCATCGCGACCGCCATCGATGCACGGAGCTTGAAGCGGATGGCCGCGAGGGCGACGCTGGGGCTGGGGTGCACGGAAGCCGAGACCATGCGATTGTATTCTCCAGTGCACCCGAGGCGCACATACCTTTTGGGGGACAAGGGATGGACCCGGCATATCGGGTTGCTGTTAAATGAGGCGATGTCTTTCTGTTTCTGCCTGTGATCGAAGCCATCGAGGAGGCAGTATACAACTCTTGTTTGCAGCGACGACAGTACTAGGATGCAGGCACAAAGTCGAGGCGTTAGCGATTGAGAAAAAAAGGAAGATATAGAGAATATACGGAGCTATCAAGTGAAAAATAGCGATCTGAAAGACCGCCTCGCTCGCTACCGGCAGATCAAGCTCAGCGTCACGGGGCGGAAGTCCGGCCGCACGATCTCAATTCCGGTTTGGTTTGTGCTGGAAGACGAAAAGCTCTACCTTCTCCCGGTGCAGGGTTCTGAGACGCAATGGTTCCGCAATGCGCTCAACAATCCGCGGATTCGGATTGATGCGCGAGGTATTGCGGCGGAACTCAGGGCGAAGCCCATCACCGAACGCAACGCGGTAAAATCCGTGATCGACAGGTTTCGGGAGAAGTACGGCACCAAAGATGTGAAGAAGTATTACTCGAAATTTGACGTGGCGGTCTTGGTTGAACTGGGGTAAGGGCGAATTCGCAGGCCTTCCATGATTGCCTTCCGGCGTTTCCGGGCGGCCTGGA
>JBPYDQ010001166.1:0-4618 GCA_051986135.1 Terriglobales bacterium
GCTTGATGCTCCTGATGCCGGCTGTAGGCGTTCGCCACTGGATTGGCCACAAACGAGAAAACTGACAATAAGAAAAGCAGAGCCGGCAGAGATGCCCAGTCGTCGAGACCCCGAATCGCCCACTTGCTCCCCCAGCGCGCCAGTACCCATCCGATCAGCCGGTAACCTAAATAGAAGAAAACCAGGAAGAGTCCGGCAAGAAAGGCAATACTTTTGGGGACGTGGAGCAGAACATAGTGGCCCATTTCGTGGCCCGTGGCAAAGACGATTTGCGGCACGGTGGCCTTGGCTATGGTGGTATCGTAGACCACAATTCGCTTTGACGCACCAATTCCCGTAACATAGGCGTTCAGCGCCGTGGTTTTTTCGGCGGCACCCATCCAAAACATGCGCTCCGGCGGAATGTTCTCTCCGGCGCGTCGCTGTCTTCTGGATGACATGCTGATGCTCGCGCGGTCATTTGAGCGATGTGAAAGTTGCGATCATGTGCCCGGAATCGGACGCAAACGAGCTTGCATATTTGATAGGCAAGGAAGCTAGCGTGGTTGAGCAAAAAGGTGAGGGTCTTGCTGCCGGTCTCACTTCGGTGTTTGCGCACTTCGCAGAAGGTCATCAAGGACGCATCATTGTGTTCAACAGCGACAGTCCTCACCTGCCGCGTTCTGTGCTCGAAGACGCGTTTGAAACACTAGCCGCACGTGACGTGGTCGTTGGACCAACGCACGACGGAAGCTACTATCTCGTTGGCGCCAAGGCTTCTTACCCTACGTTTTTCGCCCACGATGGAATGGGCACCAGCAGCCCGCTGGAGAGACTCCTATGGCGCACACGGGCTCTTGAGTTGTCTGTAGCGTTCGCAGCTCCTTTTCACGACATCGATGTAGCTGACGACATGACTTGCTTGGCCGCGGAGTTGCGTCTCGCTCCCTCGAGGGCGCCACGCACAGCGCGGTGGCTTGAAGAATCGGAACGTGCGGCGGCACACCTACGGACGGGCACTTGAAAGCTCTGAAGGTCATCCCCAAGTGGAGAGTGTACATACTCGGGACCATTCTCTGCGTGGCGCTAACGATCTGCTCGCGCTACTTCGGTGACAGGGGTGGACCGGCCTTCATGGTCTGTTTGACGCTCGCGGGCATCGCGTATCTCTTGGCCATCCGCGAGTTTTTCGCCACGCCAACATTCCCGCGTCACGTCGTCGTGCTCGGCCTCGTGCTGGCTGCTGTGTGGCACATTGCATTTCTTCGGCTGCCTCCCGGCGCCGATGATGACGTTCATCGTTATGTTTGGGACGGCCGTCTGCAGAGACTTGGCTACAACCCCTATCTGGTCGTTCCCAGCGATCCTGCTGTTAAACGGTTGCATATCGAGGAAACCCGCAACCTTAACAACCCAGATCTACCGAGCCCATATCCACCTGGAGCTCAGCTCTTTTTCCGCGCAGTAACGGCGATTCGCGAGTCTGTTCTCGCCTTCAAAATAGCGTTTGCACTTTGTGATGTTGCAATTCTCTTCGTTTTGCTCGACATCTTGCGTTGTCGCCGGCAGGGAGAGCATCTGGTTCTGGTGTACGCATGGAATCCATTGTTAGCCATCGAGGTTGCGGGAAGCGGTCACATCGACATTGTTGGCGCTCTATTGTTGGTGGTGTCAGCTACCGCGCTAGTGCGGCGATGGCGCACAGTTGCAGCACTAGTTTTTGGGTTAGCTGTTGCGGTGAAGTTTTTGCCAATTGTATTACTGCCCCTCTACTGGAGGCGGATTCGTCTTCGCGACGCAGCGCTGACAGCAGCCGCGGTCGGACTCCTGTATGCGCCATTCCTTAATCACGGTCGCATCCCGACCGGGTCGCTCGGTACCTATGTGCAAACTTTCCGGTTTAATGGTCCCGTCTTTGCGGCGCTCGCTCGGGTCGCTCCTCCCCAGTTGTGGGCTGGGCTGGCAGTGCTCGTCGGCTTCGCCAGTTCAATCTGGCTGAGAAGGGCGACGGATCAGTGGTCTCCAGAAGTGTTTGCCTGGCCAATGGCAGCATCACTTTTGTGCGCACCCGCCGTTTTCCCGTGGTATCTTCTCTGGCTGTTGCCATTTCTAACGTCGGCTTCGACGCTGCTGATCATCTTCTGGACTGTGAGCATTTTTCTCACCTACGTCCAATGGCATTTGAGCGCCGTTAGAGGGGTATGGGGCACGCTCCCTGGCTGGATAATGCTGCCGGAATACGGATGCGTGGCGTTAGCCGCCGCAGTTATCGCTTTGCGCCGGGTCCGACAGTCGCCCGCACTTCAATGCTCAACGGACTGATCAAGAGTGCGCCGAACAGCATTACTGTATCCTTGAGCTTTACGCCGTCATCCTACACCAGCATCCGTTCAATTCACCGAGGAGCGAACTATGAGAAATACCAGCCGCTTGACGATGGTCGGTCTTCTGTTTTGTGGAGTGCTAACGCTTGCTCCAAATTCCTTGGCGCAGCAGCGTGACCCAATTATCGAAAAGATCGCCAAAACCTACGGTCTCGATTCGTGGGACCAAATCCAGGCGATCCGCTACACGTGGAACGGGGAAATTCCGGGACTCTTCAAACTTTCTCACGCGTGGGAGTGGGAGCCGAAGACCGGTAAGATTTCCTTCGAAGGGACGGGCAAAGACGGCAAGCCAGTCAAGGTCACATATGACAGCTCTCAGCTCAGCAGCCAGTCCGACCAATTGAAGAATGAAATCGAACCGTCTTTCGTGAACGACAATTATTGGCTGCTGTTTCCTCTCCACGCATATTGGGACAAGAGCGCCACGGTGACGGACCAAGGCAAAAAAAGACTGCCAGTCGGCACTGGTTCGGCCACACTCGTCTCGGTGAAGTATCCAGCGGAAGCCGGCGGTTACACGCCGGGCGATACTTGGGACCTCTACGTCGGCAGAGACTATCGCGTGCAAGCGATGGTGTATCACCGTGGTGGTGACAAGAAACCGAGCCTGGTCACCGCATCGTGGGCGGGCTACAAAAAGGCAGGCCCGCTATTGTTCTCAACGGAGCACCGCGGCACAGCCGATGGCAAGCCCCTGCACATCTCCCTTACGAATGTGGCGGTCAAGCTGGCGGGCTCGGACAAGTGGGTGGACGCACAATAAATTGACTAGAGCTTAAGCTGTCCATCCCAACGGTGACAGTTGCCTGGGATCACCTGGTTCGCCTCAGCATAGCCAAGGAGATCACGGGAAAGCGTCGAGCCCGCGTCTTCGGATACTCACGTTATCTGAAGATCCTGAGTGAAGGGACAGAACCCATCCGGCATTAGCGGGCAGTTTTCGTTCGGGTGATGTTTTCGTTCCGGTGATTGTCCAAGGTTTCGCATGTCAGACAAAGTCATTTCGCAAAAGACCAGCACGGGACTGCTACTTGCCCTCACAGCCGTAGTCGCAGTGACCTTTTCTCTGCTGCCACAAATTCCTCAGCCACAGTCATATCACTTGTTTGTCGATCGGCGCGGCTTCTTGGGAATTCCGAACTTCGGTGATGTTGTTTCCAATGTGCCTTTTGGCGTGATCGGAACCTGCGGACTGCTGTTCCTGCTACGTTCAAGTCCAAGCCAGTTAAAAACGCGTTTTCTCGACTCGCGCGAACGATGGCCCTACGTGCTGGTTTTCATTGGCTTGCTCCTGACGGCATTCGGTTCGTCTTACTATCACCTGTCTCCGAACAATGCGCGACTAGTGTGGGACCGACTGCCGATGACAATCGCGTTCATGGCGATGGTGGTTGCGATCATCTCGGAGCGAATTGGCCTCAAAGTTGGCTTGTGGTTATTGCCGCTGCTCTTGCTAGTCGGGATGGGCAGCGTCTTGCAATGGTATGCGAGTGAAGCGAGGGGTGCAGGCGATCTGCGCTTCTATGCGGCGGTGCAAGCGTATTCGGCATTGGTGTTGTTGCTTGCGCTCGTATTTCCGAAGCGCTACACGCGCACATCTGACTTGGCTATCGTGGTCGGTTTCTATGCTTTGGCCAAAGCTTTGGAGACTCTCGACAAGCCGATTTTTGCAGTGGGAGACATTGTGAGCGGCCACACTCTCAAGCACCTCGCGGCCGCTGCTGCCGGGTACTGGATCCTGCGGATGCTGCAAAAGCGGCATCCAGTTTCCGCTGCAGCCTCACCCGTCGTCAGGCCGAATGAAAGCCAACTAGAACGAGTCTGACCGTGCCCCCTTATTTCACGTACTGGCCATTGCGGGTTTCATACTCGACGCGAAACGGCTTTTGCACCTTGCGGTCCTGCCACCCCTCGTGCGCAATTAGTGCATTCGCCTGCGCGAGCCGTTCCGAGGATTGAGGATGCGAACGAAAATACCCTTCCAAACTTTGAATGGCGTGTTGCGAAAGTTCTTCTTCGGGGCTCTGCGCATCAATGATGTATTCCTTCTGCAGTTTTGCAAATTTCTCAAATAGAGTCACAGCTCCATAAGCGAATAGCCTCCCAGAACCTCGACCCGCATACCCTCCCGGCCCGCTTCTAGTTCTTCATCCTTGTTATAGCCGGCCTCCCACACACTGAGTGGAATCTGCACCAACGCACCCATCACCCCGAGTTTTAGATTGCGCAGCTTCGCTTCCACCTGTACGCGT
>JBPYDQ010001167.1:0-12205 GCA_051986135.1 Terriglobales bacterium
AGGGGTAGAGCAAACACGCCGCCAGACCACGCGTCCGGGTCTCGCGCGAGTATTTGCTTCGACACGTCGTTGCCCAACTATTTACAAAGAGAGTGTACTCACCAATTCTAAGGCCGACTTCCGAGGCCAGCAGTAAGGATCCAACAGTTCAAAAGGAGCCAGATTCAGCCGTCTCCGCGGGGCGTGGGCGTGTGGTTCCCATTTTCTTGTTCTTGCGGAGAATGGCAACAGCACGTCACTCCTTTCGATGAGTGTTTTCGAAGATTCTCGTAGGCTTGTCGTTCGCCAAAACTCCGGCCGACGCCAGGCTTGGCTGCTGTAACTTTGTCGCGGCGCCGCTCTTGGCGATGGACAGTTGGCGAAATGTAGGATGTCTCAGAAGGACCTAAGAAGTCAGCAGGCAAACAGATAGGAGAGTACTTCTCTATGGCCGGAATTGATGAGGTGGCGGCATTTCCACAATTAGACGGCCTCGGGCGCCTACTTTCAATGACTCAGGCTAAGGATAGTGGAGAAAGCGGCGGGACTCGAATCCGCTAAGTCAGTTTTGCAGGCAATTCAATTCATCGCGTATCCCGCAGCCTTCCACGCCTCGACTCCGCCTTTCAGTACCCTGACGTTCTTAAAGCCCTGCTCCCGGTATTTCGCTGCCTGACCGACAGCGGAGGCTTCGCCCGGTCACCCTCAATAGAAGATGATTTCCTGTGATTTTGGTAGAGACCCTACTCGCGATTTGAAGCGGGTGAACGATAAAGACCCTTCGAGATTGAGCCTCCGGCACTTGGCATCGTCTTCGTACGCGCAAACCAACAGGGCTTGGTTCGATTTGGCCTTCCTATGCGCTTGTTGGGCAGTGATTCGCTCGATGTCGACCATCTGTCCTCCTAGCCTCGATGCGGAGTGCGACACTATTGAAGCTCGATTATAACGCTGCACGAATGTGTGTGAGAGCCGCACTAGTCCGCAGGGGCGGAGGCGAAAGCGGCGGACGGCTTTGCGGGCGCGAAGCGTGTCGGCTTTACTGAACGCCATTGAATAGGAGAAGGTCGCAGAAGGCGATATGCGTATCTTCGCGAGAAGACATGTTGCCGCAGCCACTTTACCTTACGAGTGCCTCGGTTTGGATGAGGAGCTCGCCGCCATCGCTTTTGGTGCACTGTGCAACTAATCAGGCGATAAGTGATTCCTCACCCCGGTGCGCCTCGCCCATCCCACTCGCAACGGGCGCCAACACCTCACCCGGTCCCAATTTGATTCCTGCTACCAAGCTCATTTTTTTCTTCAGCTCAGACGTCCAGTTAGTCACCAAATTGAGCGGCGCAGCAGATTCCTCCGTGAGCACTGAGTCCATCACGAAACGATTGCCATCTGCCGTGACGTTATACGTGCTTAGCCCCAGCGTTGCGGTAAGAAATCTAGTCTGAGGAACCTCAAACAATGGGCGAATCGAACCCACGTGCGGCGAGCCTCCCTTATCTTTCAGCTCCACCGCCGTCAACGTCGTTTCCGCCAAGTAGTAAAGCTCTTTGCTATCCTGTCTCCAGCGCGGGTTTAGGCCCCCGGCAACCGACACCTGCAGTTTCCCTGCAGCCTTCGGAAAAGAAGAAATGTAGATTTCATTCCTTCCGGACTCAGTCGAGTTGTAAGCAATCCATCGGCCGTCCGGCGAGACCTGTCCGTCTCGCACGTTTGCAGCTTGAACTTCGAGTAGTGGCTCAGGGCCGTCCTTGCCAGCTAGGGAGAGCAGGGAAATACCAAACACGCCGGTGAGGAGTGGGCGCTCCGTAAGAACCAAGTACTTGCCGTCAGCCGTCCAATCCGTGGCGGCAATGAAGACCGCACCCGTTTAACAACTGACACTTTGAACCTCGCCTCTCATTTTGCTGGGCGAAGTGTATGCCGTTTGCGTTTCCCGAACCAATGTCCTTGAGCCAAAGATCCAGGCTTACCTAAATTCGGCGGGGCTAAATCGTAGAGCAGGGCCTTCGCATCGAGAGAAAACCTGGGGCCGGAACCAGCCGACGATTCACCCATGCTTCCCAGCCGCTTTCCGGTTGGGTCGAACAACACCAAAGAGTGGGCGTTGGACCCTTTTCCCAGCTGATATAGCAGCATGCCACTCTGAGACACGGAAAAGATTCCGTTACTAGACAGGGGGTCCGATTGCACGCCCTCCGCGATGGACACGGGCTCCCCTGTAAAGTCTTTTCGTGACTGACTCGCAAGGCGAACCACGGCCTGACAAATCGGGCGGGCTAGCGCGGGCCTGGACGTATCAGAGATTGTTAGCCTACGGGCAGCCAACGTGTCCTGGCGAACATGGTACGGAAGCACCGGAAGGAACTTCGACAAGTGCCAAGGCATTTGGAGAAAGGCTGAGGTCCAGCAAACCGTCGCGGAGCTGAGTGTGCTCGGCAAGCGAAGGCATTGCAGCATGGTTGATCTGTTCCACCTGAGCAAGCGTGGGATAGCGCGGGCTGCCCATTGCCTGGTACACGGCCAGGGTATTGCCGTGCTGGTTGTCAGCCAATTGGACGGAAACACGGGCGTCCTTCGGCACACCTGAAAACTTCAAATGAAGAATCTTGCCCGCTCCTTGTTGATCAGGGTCAACCAGGTTCCAGGCTGCGATGGCGAGCGCTTCGTCCTTCCTCCGCGTTACGAGAACATCGTTCGCGGCGTTCGCAAGGCGTTCATCGCCAAGCCGATGGAGCAGGCCGAAAGCCACATAGCTGGGCTTCTTGATGCCACCCATGGCGATGAGACCGAAGCCGCCATCGAAGGGTTCTTTCTTTGGCCCGTTTTCTTCAAAAACATCACTGAACGTCCAGAACGACATCATCTCGACAAGACCATCGCACTGGCGGATATCGTCGGCGACCGCGGCACCCACGTAGGTGGTGTCCCTGGCGTGCAGCTTGCCATATGATGGGACGTTCCACTCCGTCCAAAACAGCGGGAGGTTTGGTTGGCCCGAGGCGGCGATTTGTGAATGAACCTTTTGAATGGCACGGCAAACCCGCAGGTCCATCGGGATGTTTTCGTGAGTGTGAAACAAGTTTTCGACAGTATCGTCCGCGTAGCCGTGGCTGCTGACGAAATCCACCGGGACGTTCTCCCTTTCCGTATGCGCCAGGAACGCGTCCACCCAGTCCGCAGCGGCTGTTGCTGGACCACCGACACGCAAACGGGGGCTCACCGCCTTCAGGGCTCGGGCGGTATGGTCATAGAGTTTGAAATAGGTCGCTTGTTTCGGAACGCCAACCCAGAAATCGATGTTTGGTTCATTCCAAACCTCGAAATACCACTTGGCCGTTTCGTCTTCTCCGTATCGCTGGATGAGATGTCTGGCGAAGGCCTGAATCAGTTGATCCCAATTATTCCAATCCTTGGGTGGCGCGACGTTCTGCTTGTACCAAAACGGGTGCAAGGCATTCGGATCGGAGGAAAGCTTCTTGGGCATAAAGCTTATTTCGACCAGCGGCCGTATACCATTTGTGAGGAGGCCGTCGTAGATCTGGTCGATGTAAGAAAAGTTGTAAGCCGGCGTGCCGTGCTCATCTTCGTCATAGAGGCCGGTTTCGTCATGGAAGATGGCATGGAAGCGAGCGTATTCAAAGCCGGTGACATTTCTCACGGCGCGCAGGTCATTCCGGTAGCTTTCGCGAAGCGTGAGGATGGCGCGCCCGGAACCAAACGTCTTTTCCCAAAAGTGGGGAAAGGCGTGAACCGTGGCGCCGGGGTCCACAGTAATGGTTTCTTCGACAAGCGGAGGGCCGTCGTTGGATTTTCCCGGGTCCCGCTCCGCGGCTGTGATGACAAAAGAGGCGATGACCAGAAAAACCGTCAAGCGAAGGAGCTGCGAATAAGACAACGGGTGCATAAGGGCTCTCCTGTGAGATTAGAGTTGCCGAAACGCGCCCCCGGCTATGGGTATTTCGACTGGTCAAAAAGTTTGTCAAAAGCTGAATCGATTGGCTGAAAAACGGGCCTCATTGCTTTGTCGCAAAGGCGCTTGACGATGTCTGATTCGTCGGTGGGGCGAGTGGGGCAGTTCAGGGCGTTCCCAAAAAGCTAAGTGGTTGTGGCACCGTGCCTTAGCTTAGATTTTTCCTAGTTCGCAACGAGGAGGCCGCGGGTTCGAATCCCCTGTCGTCCACCAATCTTCTCAACAACTTGCGAGCTAGACATTGAATCATCGGGCGGATTTGTGCCGTGGTTTGTGCCCATAACTGTCCCCTGAACCCCTTCCAGAGAGCGCGTCCAGAGCCTTTCGCTTTGCGTCCATCCGAACGTGCGAGTAGTGGGCGAGCATTCTAGGAGAAACGTGCCCCGCGATCATCATAAAGGTTTGGTCGCAGGCCTGTGACTCCGTGGTAGCGCGCTCTGTCCTGGGTGGTCTGCATCACGAACATCGATTAGAGAAAGCAGCGGCATGAGGAGCAGGCAAAAAAGCGAGAATGACGAAGTTTTTGCGGAGAACACGGGTTCTACTCCGATTTCTGTCTTCGAGCGGGCTGCGGCGTCGTGGAAAAACCGGAACGCCATTGTATCCAAGCCAAGATTTCTCAGAGAGATGCGAGAGCGACAGAGTTTTTTGCGCGCCACAGACGTTTTTGCGGAGCGAGGGCTCTGCTTTTCGGAAACAATGTAGGGCAAAAGCAGATTCTTGTTGGTTTTTTCCTCGAAGCTAACAGACCTTCGGGGTCCTCCCTACATTCTGTTAGAAAAAGAAGATCGCGTCGGACGCGAGGGTCAACTGGCTTTTCTTCGTCCCAGGAAGCCCGCACGGTAGGCACGGAGAATCATAAGCCGGCCGATTGTAGGAATGCTCGAAGCGAATCTCCGGCCGTAGCAGAATCGTCGTTCCGATCCAGTGTCCCCAGCCAAAAAGATGCTCCGAATATTTTGTTTTCGTGCCAGTCCGCTGGCCCACCACATCATCGAAGAATTCATTGCGAATGGTCATGTAGTTGTGTTTGGAAAATTGCCTCTCCACGTAGTTGACAACCGCTTGTTCCGGCGCGGTGCACGTTGTCGCAAGGGGATTGTCGCAAAACGCTCCGTTGGCTCCAGTTATCAGAAGCGTAGCCGCAGCCGGCGGCGCGAAAGGTCCGATATTCGGTACCTTCTTTTCCCACATGTACCACCACTCAGTCGCGGTGTGCCATCGAGAATCGCCAAACTTGTGATACCAGGTGTAATAAACGCTCTGCAAATTGTTGTACGCGTACTTCCCCGAATTCAGCGAATTCAAGCAAGCATAATGATTGTCTCTGCCTTCCTGCCACGTGAAACCGACGCATCCGTTCAAGGTCGGTTTGGCGTCCGGTTCTCCTACCCACGGCGCCACGTCATTACCAGCAGAAAGCCCCAACTGAATCATCCAGTGATTGTTGAGTCGCGTGGTTGTGTTGATTCCCGTTTGCGTGTACGCATCGAACGTGTAAAGAATCGAGTGGCTGTACGTATAATTGTTCGGCGCCAACTGCGCCTCGATGTCCGGCAGCGAAATGTAACGCCCGACTCGCACGTTCATTCCCTCCGCAATCTGTGGAAAGTACAAATCCACGTAGGCCATTACGGGGTCGTATCCGAACTCATAGTTTTTCCCCAGCAATTGCCGACTGAAATAGCCTTTTGCCGTCGTAAAACGGTAATCGAGGCCATAAAGATTGGTGATGCGGAATCCCCAATCGAAGTGACTCGTCTGCACGGTGTCCGGTTGGCGCTCAATATACAAGACTTGCTGATCGGGAATGCACGCGTCAGCGACCTCCGTGTAGGCTTCTGGGAAATTGGCATATTTTGACTTGTGCGAAGTGCTGACGTTACAGCCTGCGTTGAACCATCCGTAAATCTGCAATCCGCTTTTCTTCCACCATTCGCGATGCGGCCCGCTCCAGATTGCTTGCATGAACGGCGATGATTGCGTCCAAGGTGCGCCGATTACCGGAGAGCCTCCGTAGGGCCAATCGGAAAAAGGAAACGGGGGGCTTTCTACCGGCGCGGGATAGCCGCGCCGCACGGGCGCAGCGGCTACCGGGTCATCACTCCCCTTCCAATCGTCTCGATAAGCCTTGACGAGACGGTGAAACAAGCTAGTGTAGTTTTCCTTCTTCTGAGAGGATGAGTTGGATGCGCCCATCCCTGATGACAAATCCACATGAAAAGTCTCGTCAGCAGACTGATCTCTGCTGGATGTCGTCTGCGCCTGTGCAGCCGGTAGCGAGCCTGCCGCCCAGAGCAACGTCAGCCCGATAGGACCGCATGCTCTCGATAATCTGTAGGCCACTGGTCTTGCTCTCCACTTTCTTTCCGATGGATCAGAATAAAAGGATGGTTATAAGGAAGTCGTTAAGTTTTTCTCAGTAATTTCGCTGAATCAAACCAATTTTTTCGATGCTCGCTGCAATTCGTTCCAGTTACCACGGCTACGGAGATTCGTGCCGAGAACTATTCAAGTTGGCCCTGTCGCGACGTCTTGGAAAGCATGGCCGCCTCGGACCTCGATGCTCGCCCGGCGGTGTATGCCCCCGGGAGCGCACCCAAAGAACGCTCCGCCATTGAACGTCCGCAATTCGTAGCTACGTGTCCTGCCACACGCCGCCCGGAGCCGGGATCGCACTGGCTATTCGACGTCGCTCGCAACGCACATTCCAAGTTTTTGTAAACTGCAGCGCTCAGACGACTGGCGGGGAGAAAACACGGCGGGGCTGTCCGAGGAGTCGACGTGCCTGCGGGTCACATCGACGCGCTCCTTGAGCCGGTCTGCTAAGCCAAGGGATAGGTGTGGGCGCACTAACAAACTCCTTACGATTCGCTCAGGACTTTCTCAACCTAGTTTCGCTACCTTACCTTTGGCGCGGGGCTCAATTCCGAGAAGCCTCAATATTGTGCGGGGAAGCGAGCTACTCGCTCTCGAGTGCGCCATGACTCTGATTGTGCTAATAACGATCGGCTTTCTCGCCTGTGGGTTTTTGCTGTATGTCCTAGTTCAATGGATGCGAGACGGGAGCCGCAAGTCGGCGGGGTCACCATCAACAACTGAAGTGACTCACGCCGACAGCCAGAAGCGACAGAGATTGGTAATTGCGTTCCGTCGGAATGAGAAGAGGAAGAGTCAAAGGGTTAGCAAACCCACCGGAGCCTATCGCGGGACTCGTCAAAAAGCCGCCTTGTGCTTTATGGCCCCACGAGAGAATCGCACGGGCGCTGCTTTCGGGATGACAGGTATGAGGAGAACGAAATGGTCAACCTAGTTCAATTTGGAAGGCTGGGGTTCGTCGCGCTGGCAATGTTGGTTCGATGGATCGTGGCGAGACTAGACGTGAACGGGAAAGGAGTGTGGGTAACCGGACGTACGGGAAATGTAACGGTCGTCACAGACAAGCTTTTCTAAAGCATAAGATTCGAGTTGCTTGAGTCGATGTTGGACCTGTCAAAAGTAACAGGTGCCAGCTTTCGAGACCTAGTTACCATTCCCTAGCGAAGACGGCCGGGTCTTACCGTATATTTCTGTGATCGCTGCGGACCGACTTTTGGTCGGTCACTCTTCAGGCCGAGCTGCGGGGGATTCCTTCGTTCGCTGTGGAAAAATACGAATTTCCGTATTGTTTTTCTCGACCAACAGTAGTAGTTTCGCGCAAAGTTCGCCAGGTGGCCCGCAGTGTAGACCGTCTGTGCCTGTCGAGGAGGCGCACGAACCGTGAGTCGTGTGGACCAGCCAACTTCTCAGCAGAGATTACAATCGATGTTTGGACTGGAAGTGATATGTCCTCGCCCAAAATCCGCGTACTGTTAGCTGACGACAACGACCAGATGCGTGAGTACGTCCGTAACTTTGTGTCTGGCGATGGCTGCAAAGTCGTGGGCGTTGCGGGCGACGGCCAAGCAGCGGTCGAGTCTGCTGCTAAGTTGAGTCCAGACGTGTTGGTGTTGGATATTTCGATGCCCAGGCTCAATGGAATAGAAGCAGCCAAACGGATGCTTGAGGCCAACCCGTCCACCAAAATTGTCTTCCTCACGGTTGAGAACGATAGGGATACGTGTTGCGCCGTCCTAGAAATGGGCGCTTGTGGCTACGTGCTCAAGCCTCGCTTGGCTACCGACCTGATTCCAGCCATTAAAGCAGCGAGAGATGGTGTTCGGTTTGTTTCCCCCGGATGCGGATACCAAACACGTTCTCGCCAAAATGTATCGGCTGTGCGCGGCCGAAGCTGCGAAAATCTCGATACTGTAGCGGCATCCAAACCGTAACCGGGGCTTTATCCCCTTCGATTCAGGCGTGATTAATTGCACTGTCTGCTGTGCCGATATACTATGCTGCTAGCTCGTGGCCCCAGCCCGATGTTGTGAGCCTCCCTGGATTCTAACGGGCACGTTTACAGGCTCGCGTGATCGGTTTTGAGAGAGAACGAGCAAGTTCAGTGCAGAGATTGCCATCCATTTTCCAGGATGGGCCGGTCTTAACAAACCCCACGTCTGGGTCTTTCCGGAACTATTCGTTTGCCTGAATTGTGGAAAATCCGAATTTACAATCGTCGAAGGCGAGTTGCGCCTCCTTAGGAAAGGCGCGGCAGCTGCGGGCGGATGCATCCCAGGCGCTGGGGATCGCGCTGCTGTTCGCGGGGCTGATTACATCGCTCTACGTAAGCATCGCAGGAATTCTGCCCAGGGCAGCATCATCCGATGGCCGCGCTTCCCGATAAGGTCCGCCAGTTTGGACCGCCCCAAGTTCCCGTAACGGTTCTCCCTCGGTTCCGTTTCTGGCCGTAAGGTTACGAAGATCCCGATCCCGCGAAGAAGGAACAGCGGATTGCGCTGCGACTTGATTTCCAGTCCGATTGGGAGGTTCAATCACGAGTCTAACTGGGACGCAGGACGAGCCTGCCGGTTTTGGCCGCTCAGCAATCGGAGTTGTCAGGACAGTCCCGTTGACGTCGCTCGCAGCGAGTTGCTGGGAGAGCGACTGAAGGTGTCGGCCATTCCCGGTGCGGCGATTCCGATCGCAACCCTTCTGGAGGCGCGCTATGACAGCAGCTGCTAAGGTAGCGAGAGCGTTCGTCGTCTTCCTCATCTGCGCTACAACGCTTGCTGGGCAGAATCCGCAGGCGCCTTTTCCCGTCACCGCGACGGTCGACGAACCAACCATCGCCGGCCGTACCTCAGCGCTTGACGCGCAGCACAAATTGTTGCCGTGGCCGATGCCGGACGACACGGGATATTCCTACTCGGGATATTTTCTTTCGCAATGGACCATTCTATGGGACCAGTACAACCGGCAACGTCTTCACTACTTCTATTGCTGCTTCGATTTTGACCGAACGACGTTCGAACTCATCCCCGACGCCAAGTGGGTCAACTCCACCGGTTATCTCCGCGCCATGATGCAAGGCTTTATAGAACGGCTTTATCCCTACACCGGAGATGTCCGCACGCTCGAATTTCTGCAAAGCCTCGTCGATTACGAACTCGAAAACGGCCGCACGTCCGGCGATTACGCCTGGGCACAAGTTCCATACCCATCTGCGAATCCCGGCGCAAAGAAATATAGGGGCTGGAGCCAGCACGGCGAAGACTTCATCGAGCCACACGTCGTCGGCGAGGACGGCTACGCCTATCTCCGCCTTTACGAAATGACCGGAAACACAAAATATCTGCGGGCGGCGATTCTCTGCGCCGCCGCACTCGTCAAGAACTTCAAGCCCGGCGATGAAAAACATTCTCCCTGGCCGAACCGCTGTTTCGCCCGCGACGGCAGCCTCGGCAACAACAAAGCCATGTTCCCGTATTCCGCAAACGTCATCGAACCGATCATGCTCTTCGACGAGCTCATCCGTATCGGCCAGGGCGACGTCGCCTCCTACAAGAAAACCCGCGAGGGTGCCTGGAACTGGTTCGTCAAATATCCCCTGCAGGACAATGTCTGGGTCGGCTACTTCGAGGACGTCCAAGGCAGCTACGACAACATGAACCAGGTTATCCCGCTTGAATTCGCGCGCTACGTCCTGCTGCATCCCGAGAAGGATCCGCAGTGGCGCGAACACGTGCAAAGATTGATCGAATGGGTCAAGACCACGCCCAAATGGCCCAAATACATCGTTCACGGCGCAACCGTTACCACCGAACAGGGCAACGGAAAAGAGTTTTGCTGCAATCAGCCCAACCAGTGCTGCGACAGCCACAGCGCTCGCCTCGCGGCCGTCGAAGCGCTCTACTACGCGAAAACCGGAGACGCTGCGTACAAAGAAGCCGCCTATCGCACGTACAACTGGGTCACTTACTTTCAGGGCCTGCCTGGAAAAGCACACCCTCCCTACACCATGCAGTGGTGGTTTACCGATGAATTTTCTGACGGGCCGCGACGCATGATGGATGCGTTCTGGGCGGTGCCGGAATGGGCGCCGTCTGACGAGTCGCATTTGCTTGGTTCTCTCTCGGTGGTCACTAGGATGTCTTACGGCCCGGATGTGGTCACCTACTCCACATTCGACGCAGATTCCACAGACGTCCTTCGTCTCGACTTCGTGCCCGAGTTTGTCACGGCCGGCGGAAGGGCATTGCTACGCCGGAAGGATCTGGCCGGCGAGGGCTTCACTTTCGACGACGCGACCAAGGTGCTTCGCATCCACCACACGTCCTCACGCGACATCGATATTCAGGGCAAAGGCGGGGCCGCTCCGCCGGCCTACGTCACCTTCGATGACCCGCATCTTGCGGCGGGAACAGTGCTCGGCGGACCGTATCCTTCCGGCGTTATAACTTGGCCTCAGGACCAGTGGGAAGTAGGCGTACCGCACGGAAAATTCCCGACCTTCAACGTGGTCGTGAAAAACCGTGACACTCAGTCCGCGGATTTCGAGGTGGGCCCCCGTCGCATTTTTGCCGGCCTAGACGTTTACAACGATGGACCCGGTGAAGCCACTCTGACCATACAATCGCCGGAGATTCGCGAATTGAGCTTCAAGGTAAAGCCAGGCGAGTTGCGCCGCTTGCGCACAGGCTGGCGCGACCCGAGTTCCCGGGTGACTTTTCATTTCGAAAATGGGCAGGGTCTTCGCTTCGACAATCTGGCGTTCACTCGTGAATAGGATCCAGTCGCGGCGACGAGGGGAACACAAGCGAATTTCACGGCTGTCCTTCGCCAAAACTCTGTCCGCCTGAGATTTCAACAGGATACGGTCTTCTCTTCCAAAAGCGGTATGCCGGCAACAAGACATGGTCAACACGTTGCGGCTGCTGCTTGGCACGGTTTTGCGGGTGTTCCGCGCTCGGCGCGCTCTGTTTCTTGCAAATTTGGCTCTTCGCCAGCAACTTCTGGCGTTGAGGCGAAGGCGGCCCAAGCTAGCTCCATCTTCCATTTCGAGCAGAATTGTGGCGAGGCACAAGCCGGCAAATCCAATTTTTCTTTTGCGATATGCGATCTTTTTTGTACCTACCCTATTGGAGTATGGTATCTAATGTATGAGGCCGCGTTAAGGCCCTCAAGGACGGTTAGTCACATGGACGGCCTAGAACCAGAGCCCCCGGGTAGAAGCAGTTTCCCGGAAACCCTCGCTGAGCCTGCGTGAGGTCTCTCGCCTCCCGCTCGCTCCGTTGGGTCAGGAATAACCCGAGCGAGTGGGAATCTCGTCTGTAAACAGAAGATCCCCACCCGACAATTCATTACGTAACGCGCGAGATCGCTCTCCGAAGCGAATGGTGGACCTGTGTCTCGCGCCAGGAGATGGAACAATGCGTCGTCAATCGAATGAACTCAAGAACCGAATCAACCACGTAGGCTTGTACTGGGTGTGGACCAGGTCCGAGCGCACACCGGAAGCTCCCCTGACCGCGCGATGGCTGTGCGACGGGGCGCAGCCCTCAAACCGTGACAACGGCTCAAATCCCACGCGCAAAAGAGAGGACACATGCTCTGGCATCACTTTGCAATTCGTCTAGCACTGGCGCTGATTCTCGGCGCCTTCATTGGCGCGGAACGACAATGGCGCCAGCGCATCGCTGGACTGCGCACCAACGCACTGGTCGCCGCCGGCGCGGCCATGTTCGTCATGCTGACCGCCCTTACCGCCCACACTGCGGATGACAGCTTTCGTGTCGCCGGGCAGGTGGTCTCCGGCATCGGCTTCTTGGGCGCGGGCGTCATTCTCCGCAACGGTCTCAGCGTCACCGGACTTAACACCGCCGCCACGCTGTGGTGTTC
>JBPYDQ010001168.1:0-3565 GCA_051986135.1 Terriglobales bacterium
CTCGGCTGGCCCGCACCAACGAATACCGGACATACGTGGTATTGGCTCCCTGCTGCATCCAGATCCGTTTCTCGAGGAGCGCATCTGCGCATGCGAATGTCCAAACGGGAGTTGTTCCATCGAGACGAAAGCGTTGAATGTGCCGATAACCTTCAGGGGAGAAAGTTCCATCTGCCCAGCGATCCGTTGAGAGCGGATAGTCCTCGCCGCCGTATCGCGCCGTCTCCTCCACCTTGGTTACCAGCAGAGTGCGGCCTAGCGGGGGCTTCAACGCGGCGATAAGCAAGCCTTGGTAACGTCGGGTCAGCACGCCAGCGATCGTTCCGGAAGCAAATCCACCGATTCCGTTCGTCACAAGCCACTCGCGCTCACTGGCTTGGTTAAGCGAGCAACAGATCTCGCGACCGAAGCCAACCGGCGCTCCGGTTTCAGCAGAGAGCCAACTCGACCTCGACAGGTCTTTTGGGGCTTTCACAATCATCGCAGCCGTTATCCTTCACCGCTACTCTGTTCAATGAGCTTCGCAACCAAGCCTGTCCACCCAGTTTGGTGACTGGCGCCGATCCCGGCCCCGTTGTCCCCGTGAAAATATTCATGGAACTGAATCAAATCCCGCCACCGCGGATCGTCCTGAAACTTTCTCTGACCACCATAGACTGGTCTGCGCTCGCCATCTCGCAGGAAGATGCGTATAAGCCTGCGTGAGATATCAGTTGCCACTTCCCAAAGATTCACCTCTTTTCCACATCCAGTAGGACATTCGACCTTAAACGCGTCACCAAAGAAGTGATGAAACTTCTGCAGCGATTCCACCAGAAGAAAGTTCAGCGGGAACCAGATCGGACCGCGCCAATTCGAATTCCCCCCGAATAGCCCGGTATCCGACTCGGCCGGCTGATACGTAACGCGATATTCGTGCCCGTCGACGCCGAGGACGTAAGGATGGTCCCGATGGAATTGTGAAAGCGCACGGACTCCGTACGGAGACAGAAACTCTCGCTCTTCGAGCATCACCCGTAGCACTCTTGGCAACCGTTCGGGACTGACGATGGCAAGAAGACGCCTGGTTCTTCCGTCTTTGCCTGTGACTGTAGTTACGTTATGGCGCAATTCCGGGCGATTCTGGATAAACCAAAGCATCCGCTTCTTGAATCCAGGCAAGGCATCGACCAGCTCGGGCTCGAGCGTCTCAACCGCAAACAGCGGAATCAGACCCACCATGGAACGGACCTTGAGAAAGCGGTGGTTGTAATCCGACAGGTGCAACACGTCGTAAAAGAATCCGTCTTCCTCATCCCAGAGCTCGATACCCTCGCCACCGCGGTTGTTCATCGCCTGGGCGATATAGGTAAAGTGTTCAAAGAACTTGCTCGCCATGTGACCGTAGGTGTTGTCTTCCCTGGCCAATTCCATTGCGATGGCCAGCATGTTCAAGCAATACATCCCCATCCAACTTGTGCCGTCCGACTGTTCGATATGTCCACCTGTGGGTAGTGGGGCGGAACGATCGAATACCCCGATGTTGTCAAGCCCAAGGAAACCGCCTTGGAAAACGTTCATTCCCTCGCGATCCTTGCGATTGACCCACCATGTGAAATTCAGCAACAGCTTCTGAAAGGCCGCAGCAAGAAATTTTCGGTCCGCCTGGCCGCGAATTCGTTTTTCGATCTTGTATACCCGCCAGGCTGCCCACGCATGGACTGGCGGGTTGACATCCCCCAAGGCCCACTCATACGCCGGAATCTGACCGTTCGGGTGCATGTACCATTCGCGGAGAAAGAGAAGAATCTGTTCTTTGGCGAAATCCGGATCGATTGTGGCCAGGGTCACGCAATGAAAGGCAAGGTCCCACGAGGCGTACCAGGGGTATTCCCACTTGTCGGGCATCGATACTATGTCTTCGTTATAGAGGTGCTCCCATCCGTGGTTTCGCCCATCTTCGCGCTGCTGAGGTGGAGGCGGACCGGCTGGATCGCCATATACCCATCGTTTGAGGTCGTAGTGATAAAACTGCTTTGACCAGAGCATGCCGGCAAAGGCCTGACGCTGGACTCTAACCGCATCTTCATATTCAGCGGAGCATACTCGTTTGGCATAAAACTCATCCGCTTCACGACGGCGCGCTGCGAACACCGCCTCGAACTCGTCCCCGAAAGCGTGGACTCCCTCAACCACAATCGCCGGCGCCGACTGCCGCACGACCGAAGGT
The DNA here is from genome assembly GCA_051986135.1 of Terriglobales bacterium. Classification (GTDB taxonomy): domain Bacteria; phylum Acidobacteriota; class Terriglobia; order Terriglobales; family Acidobacteriaceae; genus Gp1-AA122. The sequence goes on from JBPYDQ010001168.1 coordinate 2,210, forward strand.
GGCTGGTCGGTCAGCCTTAAGCGGATCGTTGCGCTGTCGCCGCTCTCGATGCGGAGTGGGTAGTGCGCCGCACATTTTGTCCCCTTTGGCTCCGGGTTGACCACGTCGCGTGCGCCGTGAACGATGTAATTGTTAATTCCATCTTTTACAAACCGCGAACGATTGGGCACGCCAAAGAGGCGCTCATTGTTCGTTTCATTTTCAGTGAACAGCACTTCAGGCGAGCCTGCGCACAACAGCCAACGCTTCCGGTAAGTCGCGTGGTCAGCTTCAATGACCGCCAAATCCTTTTCCGCTAACACACGCGTGAGCGTCGGACGCGGAGAGTCGTCGTTCCAGCTCCAGGTATTGCGAAACCACAGCGTAGGTAAGAGGTGCAACTCGGCAACTTCCGGGCCCCGATTGTGAGCCGTAATTGAAATCAGTAAGTCCTCGGCTGTGGCCTTTGCATACTCGACAAAGACATCGAAGTAACGGTCTTCATCGAAGACTCCTGTATCCATCAGTTCGAATTCTAGATCATGTTTGCCGCGACGTCGGTTTTCCTCGACCAGCCTCGTATAGGGAAACTCCAACTGGGGATACTTATAGAGAAACTTCATGTAGGAGTGCGTGGGTGTGGAATCGAGATAGAAGTAGTATTCCTTTACGTCTTCTCCGTGGTTACCTTCATTTCCAGTGAGCCCGAACAAACGTTCTTTCAAGATGGGATCGTTGCGGTTCCAAAGGGCCAAAGCAAAGCAGATCAACTGATGCCGATCGCAAATGCCGCCCAGGCCGTCCTCCCCCCAACGGTAGGCCCGCGATCGCGCATGATCGTGGGGAAAGTAATCCCATGCGGTGCCACCCGGGCTGTAGTCTTCCCGCACTGTGCCCCACTGCCGCTCACTCAGATATGGGCCCCACCTCTTCCAGTGCACAAGGCGTTGCCGCGACTCCTCCAACCTCTTTTCTTCTGCGGTCAGGCTTCGACCGTGACGTTTACTCGTTGTTTCAGATTTCGCCATTTTTAGACTCGCAATTCGTGTTGTTACGCCGCCGCTTTAACAGTTTTGTGGGTAGCTGGCGCTCCAGCCACAGCTCCGAAAACAATGCCGTAAACCAAGTGACCCATAAGCGCCGCGAAGACCGCTTTCATGCCACCCATTTCCGTGCTGAACATGCCGCCGCCCAGCATCGGCATCATCACTATTTCCAACCCCAGCCACAGGACCACACCCCACACCAATCCTTTTTGCCATGGCGAGCCAGGCAGAAATCGGTACAAGAGATAAACGTAGATCAGCGGAAAAATGACCGTGCCGTTCAGGAAATGCGTGAGAAGTCCACCGGCCATGCCGGTATGCGTCATCTCTC
>JBPYDQ010001169.1:0-24271 GCA_051986135.1 Terriglobales bacterium
TCTTTCACGGCGATGACTCTCACACTAGACCACTGAAGTTCCGTGATTGCGACACCGACACGTCAACACCGAATCCTCGGGACAACGGTCCAATGGAACAGGCGACGAAGCCAGCTGCCTCTCAGCCGTCCGATTCCGAACACGGTTGACCGGATTTGAACGAGATCTCTCAGATTGACTCGGCAGTGGCGACGGAAAAGAAAAGACTTCCCTGCGATTTGAGGTTGGCCTTACGAGTGCTATGTTTGCCGAAGGGACTCTTGCCTGTAACAGTATAAGAAAATCACGATGAATGTCAGCGATGATCTTCGCTATGCGGTGCGGCAGCTGCGCAAAAGCCCCGGATTCACCGCCGTCGCAGTGATCACGCTGGCGCTGGGCATCGGCGCGAATACCGCCATCTTTAGCGTAGTCAACGCCGTCCTTCTCAGGCCTTTGCCATATCCGAAGGCAGACCAACTTGTGATGGTCTGGGAACAGAATCCACATCGTGGCTGGTTTGAAAACATTGTTTCTGGTGAAAATTTCCTCGACTGGCGAAAGCAAAACCAAGTTTTCGTCGGCATCGCGGCGTTTGAATCGAACTTCTTCAACATTACCGGGAATCGCCAGGCGGAGGAGATCGCTGGCGAGCGAGTCAGCACGAATCTGTTTTCGGTCTTGGGTGTTCAGCCATTTCGTGGTCGACTCTTTCTTCCCGGGGAGAATACGCAGGACAAAACTGCCGTCATCTTGAGCTACGGTCTCTGGCAGCAACGCTACGGCGGAGATCCCGCTCTGGTCGGACAGCAGATTTCGCTCAATGGTGTGAGTTACCCCGTGGTTGGCATTTTGCCGCCCACGTTTTCGGACGATTATTCTTCTTCGTTTGCCCCTCATTCTCAGCTCTGGCTTTCAGGGATAGAGCCGTTTGAGCAGGGACGCGAATTTCATGAGTATCACACGATCGCGCGTCTGAAGCCCGGTGTAAGCTTGACCCAAGCACAGGCCAATATGGACTCCATTGCCGCCCAAATTGAGCGTCAATACCCGGAATCACGAGGCTGGGGCGTGGCTGTTGTAGGCTTGCACGATCAGGTCGTTAAGTACGCTCGCCCCACGCTGATCGTGTTGCTCGCAGCCGTAGGACTGGTGCTGCTCATCGCTTGCGCCAATGTGGCGAATCTGCTTCTGGTGCGCGCGACTGGACGCCGAAAAGAAACTGCGATCCGCACCGCACTCGGCGCAACCCGCAACCGGCTCGCTCGCCAGTTTCTTGTTGAGAGTGTTCTGTTATCGATTACCGGCGCAGTCGCTGGTCTTGCTCTCGCTCCATGGGCTTCGCGGATTCTGGTTCTCCTGACTCCTCCCGATGCGCCCCACGTGGAAGGCGTCACGATCAACGGCTTCGTGTTGATATTCACAGCCGGTCTTGCGCTCGCCACGGGAATCATTTTCGGCCTGGCTCCGGTCCTTGGAGCAGCGAGAGTGAACGTGAACGAGTCTTTAAAAGACGGTACCCGCGCGGCGAGCGGAGGGGCCGGTGATCGCCGGCTGCGCGACCTGCTAGTGGTTGGTGAATTCGGATTGTCGCTGGCGCTGCTGGCCAGCGCCGGATTGATGATCAAAGCGCTCACACATCTGCATCATGTTGATCTGGGCTTCAATCCTGATCATCTGCTGACCTTGAAGGTGCCTCTCGAAGGCCTGCAATATGATCAAACCGAGAAGCAGACGCAGTTCTTTCGCGATCTCCTGGCTCGCATCGAGGCATTGCCCAGTGTCCAGGTGGCGAGCCTCTCTCGTGGCGTACCCATGCGGGGGTGGGCAGGCTGGAATTTCGTCACTGCGGATAATCCCCACCCAGTTGCCGGCGACGTCCCTGACGCGAACTACGTTGTGGTCGGGCCTCACTACTTCAAAACCATGCAGATTCCCATGCTCCGGGGCAGAGTGTTCACCGATTTCGATACGCCACCTTCCGAACCTGTGGTTATCGTCAGCCAATCGCTAGCCAACAGGTACTGGCCCGGACAGGATCCGATCGGAAAACGGCTGAAGATCAGCGGAGACGCAAACGACAAAACCCAATCTTGGCGCACAGTCGTCGGAGTGGCAGGGAATGTCCGAAGCGAAGGACAATACGCGCCGTTCATTCCGGAAGTCTATGTTCCTTACACGCAATACCCGTGGGTTCTCTACCCGCGCAATATTGTCGTGCGGACCATGGTTGAGCCGCTGAGGATTGTTCCGGCAATTCGCCGCCAGGTCGCCGAACTGGATAAAGAAGTGCCGGTCTCTGATGTCTCCACGATGAAGGAAATCACCGCCGGCCCGGTGCAGCAAGGGCAAGCCGTGATGTGGCTGCTGGGATCGCTCGCCAGCCTCGCACTGCTTCTCTCGGCGGTGGGTATCTACAGTGTGATCTCATACAGCGTGAGTCAGCGAACGCGCGAAATTGGCATTCGCCTGGCTCTGGGAGCCAGTGACAGGAATGTCGCGCGCATGGTCGTTAACCAAGGCCTACTGCTTGCTTTGGTTGGCCTTGGCGTCGGGCTGCTCGGAGCCTTGGCCATGGGACGTGTTTTCTCGGGTTTGCCCTTCGAAGTACGCTGGTTGCTGCTGTTCGACGTGCGCCCCACCGATCCGCTGATACTTGCTTCGGTTTCCGTGCTCCTGACGCTAGTTGCCCTAGTGGCGTGCTTTCTCCCCGCCCACCGGGCGGTGAAAGTCGATCCCATGGTCGCACTGCGCTATGAGTGAGGAACAATGATGGTGGGCCTCATGCAAGATCTTCGCTACGCCTTTCGGCAGTTTGGGCAAAGAATCCAGGATTCACCGCCGTTGCTGTGATCACGCTCGCGCTCGGCATCGGTGCGACGACGGCAATCTTTAGCGTCGTCTACAGCGTGTTACTCCGGCCACTGCCTTATAGCGATCCCAACCGCATCATGGCGATCTTCGAGGTCACTACCAAAGGCACGTGGAACCGGCTCGCTGATGCAAATTTTGATGACTGTCGCGAACAAAACCGCAGTTTTCAGACGATGGCAAAATACAGCGCGTACACCGCCTCTGTTTCGGGTGCTTCGCAACCGACGCGCTCGATAGTTGCCCACGTCTCACCTGATTTCTTGAAGGTCTTTCGGGTTCAGCCGATCATCGGTCGTGATTTCGCGGTCTCGGACGCGAAGCAAGGCGCAGCCCCAGTCTTTGTTGTCAGTTATGAATACTGGCACCACTATCTGCGCTCGTCTTTAGATTTTTCGCAGTTGCGGTTGAAAATTGACAATGCGCTCTTCTCGGTCATTGGCGTACTTCCTGAAGGCTTTCGATTCCCGCCGGATGTGGAATTATGGGTGCCCGCCGATCGTGACGGCGAATCTCCCAGCCGGACATCGCATAACTACGATGCGGTCGGGCGCCTGCGCGACGGGGTAACGATCGGGCAAGCGAACGCGGACATCAGTAGGATCGCGCGTCGCATTCACGACACGTCGAGCGAACAAAACGACTATCTCCTCAAAGATGCAGCAGTGGTGCCGTTGCAGGAGACGATTACTGGCCAGGCTCGCCCGGCGCTGCTCGTATTGTTGGGAGCGGTAGGATTTCTTCTTCTGGTTGCGTGCGCGAACGTTACCAACCTGCTTCTTGCTCAGGCGTCGGTGAGAGAACGTGAGTTTGCGATTCGGAGCGCGCTTGGCGGGCACGGTGGCGTTTAGTTCGTCAGTTTCTTGCAGAAGCGTTCCTGCTTTCGCTGGTCGGTGGCAGCTTCGGTGTCGTGGGAGCTTACTCCGGCGTAGCGGGATTGCTGGCGCTGGCGCCGGAAAGTCTGCCTCGTTTAATAGCGTCTCCGTCAGTGTGCCGATCCTTTTATTCGCCTTGCTTCTTTCCTGTGCGATAGCGGTGGGACTCGGAGTATTTACCGCCTTCCGAGCGACCTCAGGCGACGTGCCCAAAGGCTTCGGAGAAGGTGGGCAGGGACTAGCGGGTTCACACAGCAGCCAGTGTATTGGCGGGAGCATCGTGGCGGGACAGATCGCTATCACTCTTATCCTCCTCATAGGAGCGGGACTGCTGGGCCGCAGTCTGATGAAGGTTCTCGAAGTGGACCCCGGGTTCCGGGTGGACAAAATCGTCACAATGGACATTTCCCTCCCAGGATTCGATTGGACCAAGTTGGAGATAAAAGCAGCTCAAGCGACTTTCTTTTCTGATCTGATCGACCGGCTCAAACGGATTCCGGGCGTTCACAAAGTGGGCGCAACGAGCGGCCTTCCACTAACTGGTGGACTCCCCGATGGCATGTTTCTTTTGATGACGCAGGACGAGGCTCCTAAGAATGTCAACAACACAGATTCTCTAGCTCGCCAATTCGACATCTTTTCCCGACAAAAGGAGCGCCTCGGAACTGCTGATTTCTGCGTCGCGACCGATGGGTATTTCCAGGCTCTTGGAATTCCTCTTCTCCGCGGACGCACCTTCGAGGAGCACGACGGCCCGAATTCTCCGCATGTGGCCGTGATCAGCGAATCGCTGGCTCGCGAGCGCTGGTCCGGTGAGGACCCCATTGGCCGCACAATTGAATTCGGAAATATGGATGGCGATCTGCGCTTGCTGACCATTGTCGGCGTCGTAGGAGACGTTCACGAATATGGTCTCGACGCACCGCCCCGGCCCACCGTTTATGTGAAGTTACTTCAGCGTCCGCGTCCAGCCATCACCGTAACTATGCTGACCGAGGCCAACCCGCAGATGGTCACGTCGGCTGCCCGCGCAATCCTACATGAACTCAATCCTGGGATTCCGCCGCGCTTCCAAACGTTCTCGCAGATCTATTTGGCTTCGCTCGGGTCGCGCAGATTTCACATGATTATCCTCTCCTTCTTCGGAATGGTCGCGCTTGTGCTCGCTAGCGTTGGCGTCTTCGGGGTGACGGCTTATTCGGTCAGCCGCCGCACCCGCGAAATCGGCGTACGCGTAGCCCTGGGCGCCCGATCGCCTGATGTCCTCAAAATAATTCTGGGCCGGGGCATAAGTAGTGTCCTCATCGGGATTGCCACCGGTCTTGTGGGTTCACTGGCACTCACTCATACTTTGCAATCTTTGCTCTTTGGTGTGAAGGTTACCGATCCGATGACGTTCGCTGCCGTAATTCTGTTTTTGGCCTCGACTGCGCTTGCGGCTTGCTACTTCCCTGCGCGTCGCGCAGCCAAGGTCGATCCCATGTCGGCGCTGCGCTATGAATGAGGGGATTCGGCGATGAGCGGACTATTTCGAGACCTCCGGTTCAGCTTGCGCCAACTGCGCAAGAGCCCGGGATTTACGGCGGTTGCAGTGATCACGCTCGCGCTCGGAGTCGACACAACCACGGCAATGTTTTCGGTTGTCTTGCACCTGCTGTTGCGTCCTTTGCGATATCCCGCTCCCGAACAGCTGGTGGTCATCCGCAAGAACATTTCCACCTCGAATCGAGAATTCACCGACCTGCCGGTGAATGCAAACCACCTTGTCTTCTGGCAGCACCAGAATCGCTCCTTGAGTTTGATCGGCGCACTTCTGCCTGCCTCCATGCCGGTCGGAGGTACGCAAACCGAGGAAATCGGCGTTGCCCAAACAACCGCCAATTTGATTTCCGTACTCGGCTTTCAAGCGCGAATAGGCCGCACCTTCACCGAAGAAGAGGAAAAAACCGGGCACAATGTCGTTGTTCTAACGGAGGGTTTCTGGAAACGCCGCTACGGTTCGATCCAGCCATAGTGGGGAAGACCATACGGCTGGATGGAGTGCAGTATGTTGTCGTCGGAGTTCTGCCTCCGGAATTCACTTTGCCCAACGCTCGTCTGGTTGGCGGCGTCTCCGGAACCGACAAACCGATTGAAGCCTTCATTCCATTTGGGTGGACGTCGGACCAACTGCAGGAAATCGAAGGGGACCACAATTACTTTGCGATCGCGCGCCTTAAACCAGGTGTCAGTCAGGCTGAGGCAAGTGCAGAACTGAATGCGCTCCAACGACGCATCACCGATGGATCTCCGACTTGAGATGAATGACTTTTTCTTAATCGCTCTGGCAGATTGCAACCAATCTCACATCGCTTTTGAAAAGAAGGCAACGTCTGGATGGAGAACGAGACGAGATTACTCGATGCAATGACGGTTTGACTATCGTGCTAAAAGCCGCACACTTTTGTACCGGCGGTTCGACAGCGAAGTCAGTACACTGATCGCTTAAATGGAATCCAGTAATCTTTGCCTCTTCGCAAGTCCGGACATCGCGACGAGTCGTGCCGCGACAGATCGGCGCGATGCTTTTCTTCGTGCCGTCCATTTCCTACCAGAAAGACGAGATCCTTTCATCTTCGGCCAGGATTGCAGGACTTTTTGCGCGACCTGGAACCAATGCGCCTATGTAATCAGCGATTAGTCGCTTTCGCGCCTCAATTGTCGAGATAGCTCAGTGGGATCGATGACACAAATTCAGACGCGGGTAAGCTGAGGAAGAACGTCAAAGTGGGTGTCACGGGCAAACAGGACAAGCGAATGTTGCAGGACGAGGGCTGCGATCCACATATCGTTCGTCGGGACGGGGTACCTTGCGCACTCAGTTGGCGGTAAACAGCGGCGTAAGGATGCGTCGTCTGCTCGTCGGGATAGAGCACGCCGACGCCGGACTTCAAGAGAAAGCGGCGCAGGACGGCTTCGTTGCGCGGTCCCTGGCTGCTCACAACGAACCCGGCGCGCAATTCTCCCAGCACGATGAACGGCAACCATACTTCGTCAGCGAGCTCAACTGTCTCGGCGACGGTTGCATTGCCCGAGCAGAGGTCGGTGTAGCGGTTCGTGTCGAGCGCCAGCCTCACCGCCACATCTCTTCGTCAACGGTGTCCTGCGCGGCCAGGGCGCTATCGAAAGCAGGATCTTTGCGCCAAGTGCCTCGATATCGCTGAGATCGCGCTGCCGACAGGGCTCCCCGGTAATGCCAGCACCTCGGGCCAAGGCTTCAATCGCCACTTCGTTCAGACTTTTGCCCTGCTCACGGGCGGCCCGGCGAAGAGCTGCATCCAAAGTGTGCGGCACGTTGCGGATCGTGTATTGCATGCACATCTTGTAGGCAATGCAGGCTAATATGCAAGCAGATAGGGCTGTGAGGAGTAGGGGTATGAAACGCCCAACTTCGTCCCGACGACCTGTGCCCGTCATGGGTGGGCGGGACTTTGACCGCTCGAAGAACTCTTCCGGCCACAAGTTTAGGCCGCTCAAAGGTCTCGAAAATCAAGGGCTGACCATTTCTCTCTACGACGTAGATTTTCTCGCTTGCTGGCACGTGGTCTCGAAGCGGCAGAAGCTTAGATTCCGCTCAGTGAAACTTGGGGTACCCACTGAGAGCACCCCGTAATAAGAATGAGAATAATTAAGGTTAGCGAGAGTCTCTTCGAAGATCCGGCGAAATTGAGGCTCTTCAAAATACGCAGCCTGACCAATTCTTTGGATCGGCCTCAAAGGGCAGCCTGCATCGTTGCTTAATACCATCATTATCAATAGCTTGACTGAAGCATAGAAAATCGGCTCGGGGACTTGCTGCCAGTTTGCTACCTGTGGGCAGGGTTCCCGGACCAATCAGCTATCCGTAAGCCTTTTCAGGACCTGAGATTCAACGGGGGTGACGCCGTCACAATCGGCCACGCCGCCGCAAATAGAGACCCTGTCGCCCGAGGACCTCCAGGCGCGGTCGCCTGGATCTGTCGAAATCGACCAGGGAGACGGAATGGCGGAGCGTGAAAGCGTAAACTAAGCGCAGTTACCCATGAGGAAGGACTTTCCAACGGATATTGTTATGACCGCAGCCAATCCTGTTTCCACCGAAATGAGGTCAGTCAGCAAGGAACACGCAAGCCGGGTACTACTGATTGGCAGAGAGCCGCAGCTCAGCGCATCCCTGGAAGCGGCACTGGATGCACAAAACTGTATGCATCGCCATGCCGCAGGTAGCGCCGATAGTCTTCGCCAGCTCAGGCAGGCGCCATACGACGTGGTCGTTACCGATCCCGCGACCAGCATTGATGAAGACTTGGCTTTGTTGTCCGAACTGCGAGCGATTCGGCCCGGAGTACGGGTGATCGTTCTGGCCCAGGAAAGCACGCCTGAGGACATCATTGCCGCGCTGCGAGCCCGCGTGTTCTTAGTGAAAATTGCTCCCTTCGATGCCGACGAGATTGCGGAATACGCCCAGCAAGCAGGCTCGACGCCCGATTCGCCGCTTGGGATTGAAGTGTTGTCTGCGCACCGCGACTGGGTATCGTTGCGCGTCAATTGCCAGAAGCTGACTGCGGAACGTCTGGTTGAATTCCTGAGGGAGTTGCAGACAAGCCGCTCAGAAGGCCCGCGAGAAGAGTTGATGCTAGCTTTTCGGGAAATTCTAATGAATGCAATTGAGCACGGCGCTGAATTTCATCCTGCCAGGGTCGTCGAAGTAGCTGCAGTACGCACCCAACGGGCGATCGTGTTTTATGTGCGTGATCCGGGAGCGGGATTCCAGTGGGAGGAGATTCCGCATGCTGCAGTATCGAATCCGCCGGGGGCTCCGGTGGCCCACGTTGAGTTACGCGAAGCCATGGGTATGCGGCCGGGCGGCTTCGGCATTCTGACCGCGAGGGGAATCGTGGATGAGTTGATATATAGCGAAGTGGGGAACGAAGTCCTGCTTATCAAGCACACGGCCTAGAAGCCGACTTTCACCTCTAGAATCCAAACTTCGTGTCGACCCCGGAGTTCACGAGATTGAGGGATGTGGAGCTCACGTTTAGAATCAGCAGCTTGCTGAAAAAAGAATCTAATCGAGCACGGACAGCAAAAAATACTCGTTGTAAGTGCAAGGTTGCAACCATCCTAATTCGCGTGGATTTGTGAAAAAACGTCCCATCGCCGTCACCATCATTGCTTGGTTGTTGATCGTTGCGGGTGTCTTCGGGTTTACAGTCCACATCAGAGAGCTTCTCTCGCAGAAGCCGTTTCATTTTCAAGACCTCTGGATTCCAATCGTGGGTTTTCTGCCGGCCGCGATCGGTGTCTTCATTCTGCTGGGCCGCAACTGGGCACGGTGGCTTGCATTGGCCTGGATGGCGTTTCACGTGGCGATCAGTTTCTTTGACTCGCTGCAGAAGGTGGCGGTGCATGTTTTATTGTTCGTGTTGATTGCCTATTCTCTCTTTCGCCGTGACGCGAAAGCCTATTTTCAGCATCCAGAAGAGATCGGCACTTAACCAGCACGTCCAAGTCCTAGGAAATCCCTGGCTATGCTGCCGCAAAAAAAGAACGTAGCAATCGATTCACTGCCGCGAGTTTTCGTTGGTCGGCCAACCGGAATCTCGGCGTGGTTTTCGACTTGTTGCAGACCCATTCAGGCGCAGGTTATCTTTCTTGCGTCCTTAGAGTGCAATCACAAAGGGCTGGTCTTTAATATGAAAGCCACATGCGCAAGAAAACCGGTGTCTAAGATTTCGTTGCACGGCTTCGGGGTCATAAGAGCCACGAGTGGCCAATCTGCGTAGTGAACTGCGCCTTGTCAGCACCACCTTCACCCGAGTCAGAGTCTCGGTGAAATTTGTTCCCAAGTCTTGCCTCTGTCAGGCGAAAAAGTCTATTCGAGATGGCATGAGGTGGACGCGATGTCAGACATGACATTTTGCGTGTAGATGGTCCTGCCATTCAAATTGATCAACTCCGCAAAACTCGTGTCACCGATTCTCGAACTCACCAATGACAGACAAGCTCAGCTTGCCGTCGGCGCGGTTGCCATAATTCAAGCTCCAATGAGAGGCATCAGGGTTGTATAGACGAAGGCGCAAAATCTCGAGGTGCCCGGCCGTTTCATCGCCTCAAACTGCACGAGATTAGCGCGTGTGTCCCACACCTCATGCACAACTGTCTTTCCCGAACGTAAGCCATGTAGTCGAGAGTTAAAGGATGTTGGGACGCGAGACGCGTGGCTTACAAACACCAGCCTGGAAGTCAAATCGTGCTGGTGCTGTCATTCTTTGATGGTTCAACAGTTGGTCCTGGCAGCGTTTGTCTAGGGCAACCGCGTGTCCACCGCAATCCAATTCACCTCCCACGTTTTCCCACCATCATCGGAGAAGGACTGCTCAAAACGGCAGGAATTGAGGGTGATGTCGGATATAACAAGTCGGACAAGGATGACTCTGCCGTTCAACGGTTCGTGGTCGAAGAACTCGCCGCGCCCGTTCTTGAACTCCCCAATCGTGGGTTGACTTAGTGAACCGTCCTTGGCGTTAGAAAAATTGGCTCCTATCCCAAAAGTGTAATCAGGGTTGAGGGCTTTTAAAGCCCGGAGTCCAAAGAGAAGAAAAGAAAGGCACCTCAATTCCTATATCCTGTCATCGGTGTAAGCGTTCCTTCACGACTGATAGAGCTTGGTCTGGTTGAATGAATATCGCTTTGTCGTTGGGCCGACTCTTGCAGGCGAAGGGAGACGGTTGCTTCAGGATGTTAGGCTCCGCGAGAAATTCCAACTAAAACTTGTGGAGTCAAAGAGTTTTAAATCAGGATTTGTTGCGTTTCATTATTTGAAACAGTGACAGACCAATCTGCGACAGCTGTGCTGCCGGCTCCCGCCACGAGCAGAACAAGGGCACGAAGAACGAAGAAAAGAAGGCGAGTTTAACGCCTTACCGAAAATCTCGTTTCATTGCCGTGTGCTGCGGGCACGTTGCTGAAGTAATCCACCTTCGCCTTGGCGTTCATTCCATTTAACAGGTTTCCTTTAATATATAGAGTTTGGGCTTTTGTCTCGGTCTCGGCGTGCGTGGGTGAAAACAGGAACGCACCAGAACAACATCCCGCCGCACGTTCGCGAAGAATCACCAGATCGAAGGGGTCACGACCTTCGGTACGCCCAAGTGGTACTAGCGATGTGGGATTCTGGCGAACCACACGCAGGAACAGTGTCGCCACCGGCGAAGCACTGACGCATAGAACTAACGTCGCGAGAACTGCGTGCCTGTGAGGTGGCTAAATAATGAAGTTCTGGCCAATATTTTCTTAATTGCCGACCAAACGACAGTTGACATTTTTTCGTCGGGACCGCATAGTCGCCGTTACTTTGAATACTCTTGAAGGATCGTGCCCATGACAGCGAAGAAGAGGCTCGCTTCGCGGAAGCAGTCTCATAATAGTCGAACGAAGCGCAAGTCTGTTAAACCTCCGAAGGCCAAGCCAGGTGCAAAACCTGTTCTGCCGTCGCCGCCCGGTACGGGAGTGCCTATCGCGAAAGGGTCTTTTGAGCACGTCGTAATCATTCTCAAGGAGAATCATACTTTTGACTGCTACTTTGGGACTTTTCCCGGGGCCGACGGCGACTCAACACTCGCGCACGCCTCAGACCCGCCTACGGGTAGCTTTTCGAATAATCACGCTGCTTGGCTGGCACGTGCTACCAAAGCTGTGCGCAAACAATATCGCCAGGCGGACATCGCGTCTTACTGGGCCTACGCCCAAAAGTTCACCCTGTGTGACAATTTCTTCACCGACGTCGCCAGTGATTCCACTCCCAATCACCTAATGCTGATCGCTGCTGACTCACCGGTCATTAATAATCCGAGTTCCGGTTCGACACCCTCCTTCAACCTGCCGTCGTTGCCTGTCAACCTTCAGGCCGCGGGGCTCACCTGGCGTAATTATGGGGGCTTTGCCTTTCCCTACATCACACAACTTAAGAGCAGCCCGTGGAATGTAGCGTCGCAGCAGTTCACCATGGACGCCGCCGCTGGGAGTCTGCCCTCTGTATCCTGGGTCTATCCGCCGCATCTCCAGAGCGAGCATCCTAACGACAGCGTGGCATACGGAATGCAGTGGACGGTGGACCAAGTGAATGCCATCGTCAAAGGCGGGTTGTGGAACAAGACGGTGATTTTCATAAGCTGGGACGACTGGGGCGGCTGGTACGACCATGTGACGCCGCCCAATATCGAGAAGTGGACCGACGGAACTCAGTTCCGCTATGGCTCGCGCGTGCCGTGCTTGGTGCTTGGCCCTTACGCAAGACCCGGCTATATTTCGAAGACGCTGCATTCCTTTGTCAGCATTGTCAAGTTCTGCGAGGAGAACTTCGGCGTCCCGTCAATCAACCAGCGCGACGGCTCGGCCGACAACATGTCGGACTGTTTCGACTTTTCCCAAGCGCCGCTCGCTGCGCCCAAGTAGGAAGGCGACTATCTTGGGATTCGACTCGAGTGGTTCTGCGATGCCGGATCGGCTGTGCCTTGGGACTCTGCCTAGCGTCGGATCGATCGATAAACTCGATAGCCCAACAAGCTTCTGGACTCCACTGCTGACCTGACTTGCAGCTCTTTGCGCGAGCTGTGAACTTGCTCCAAGGTTAGAGGGAGAAGCCGCGGCTTGTTGGGCAGTTTGGCCTCTTGCAATCAGGTTAATAATGTCAGCCGTCGACAAGGGCGGGTCGGAGACGTAACTGGTCTGCATCTTGCCCAGTGTCCGAGAAAGGTCAAGCTCAAGTTGTATCACATTCGACCCAGGTAGTGGAGCCGGTTAGCGGGTGAACTAGCCGTTTGAGATGAGTCTTCCAGGTGCCCATTTCGAAGTCGAAGGCATGCTGACCGTCCCGTTGCTCCGCGGCCTTCGGCGTGGCCTTCGATGAGCCTGAATCCACTTGCGCATGAGCTTGTATGGGGCAAAACACAAGAATTAAAGCGGTCAGAAGAATAGGGTGTAGTGCAGTCGAATTTGTCAGATTCACCATTAATCCTCGTCCCGTGCCCGTTCTTTCTGGCGAAATTGCAATCCGAAGAGGACGAGCTTTATCGGCCTCCACCAACCTCAACCATGCGCCAAACGTCTGGCATTCTGAAAGGTCCACTTTTCGAACTATTGGCCATACCACCCTCCTCTTGACGACGCCATTTCCTCAAAGCTCGGCCTCTTTTGTTTGCCCAGCTTGCTAGTGGACGAAGTTGATCGCTAACGCGGGGGTGATGGTTGCGGACGCATTGCGAGCTACGGGGATCAACCGGACACCCAGGAGCACGCCGATATTGCGCTGCCAGTTGTATTCGATTGCCGGAGCTAGCCCGAAGACATCGTTCGCGCCGGAGTTGCGTTGCAGGGGAGATCCGGTGGAATTGAGCGCATTGTATCCGGCAACAGACGTGTCGCCCTGATACCGGTAGGTCGCGTCGAGGGCCAGCGCCCAGTGCCGCGTCAAGCTGTATTCCGAGGCGAGATCCACGAAAACGGATGCTCCTGGCTTGGCATGGCCACGAAACCCTTGCGTTGTTCCGTAGACGCTAACGTCTCGCACATTCACTTGGCGAGAAAAGGCAGGCACCACATTGAAGCGCATGCGCAGGATGCGTCCGCTGGGCATCCAGAAAAATGTTTGTGTGTAGAGCGACGGTGCCGTGGTTAACGCTCCGGCACCGATGCCATTGCTCGGACGATCGCCAAGCTGATCATACCTTCCCGTGGGTAGCGTCTGTTGCACCGCAATCGACATCGTCGGGATCCAACTTCCTTCCCGAAAAAGATGCAAGCGGTACTGCGCCTGCACCGTGAGATCGCCGACCCCAATTCCCGCGCTGCCGGGACCATTGCTCGGTTCAATGTAATCAAACGTGGGAATGAAGCCCACCGTAAGTTTGTTGAAGAGACCATAATTCATGTAAGTCAGTGAGCCGAACTCATGCCCATGAGGAACACTAACGCGCTTGCCACTTGAATTGTAGAAGCCGTCCGTGATCACATCATAAACATAAGGTTCCAACAGGAAATGCCCTTGCGGCAGCGTGTTGGCCGAAGGCGCAAGCATGGGCCCGGTCCACCACGCATCATCGAGCGACTGGCGGAACACACCAGGCGGTGAGGCCTCTTGCGCCGCAGCGCCGCAGGGCATCATTCCCAGTAGGATAACTATTGCAGCTCTCGCTCTCCAGAAACTCATGTCTGTGCCATTCTTCGCCGGTACGATTGCAGCTCGACACCTGCTCTCAATGTCGGCCGGTATCGACAGCTAGGTTGCTAAAAGGCCAAAGGTCAAACAGCTTCAGCATCGCATCATTGTGTTTCTCGACCCGCCACGTGGGCGGTCGCTTCTGCCAACCTCGGAGCCGCCAGGCAGTCGGCAAGGTCAGCCGTCCAGAAGGCTTTTAGGGCCATGACTGTAGCGTCACGATCGAGTGTGTCGCTACTTGTCGCTCCTGTTCGGGGAATGGCGGTCAGACTTTCAGGGTTCTGTCCTGAACCGGTGACAGTGGATTCTCCTACCCTGACTCTGCAACATCGGAACAGACAGCGAGCAAGAAGAAGTCCCGCTACGCTCCTGATCGACACGGGTACTCGATTCATTCGTTTTAAGCTCCTTCCTGGCCTGCTAATAAACGACTGCACCAAGACACCTGCTCGTCGCCGACTCCGCAGGAGCAGAATGCCGAAACGCATGGTAATTTTTAAGCTCCACTTTTTGTGCCAGCGACGATACCACTTTAGGGAAAAGCACGGCCGTTTTCGACAGGTGTTTCTCGATGTAGAGATTCCCGGCAACAGCGGCCTCCAATCGCTGAATGCTTTACCGAGAGAGTGTCATCGTCTATTGTTCGCGCCACTGCCTTCGACAGGTATCCGGTCCAGGCACTCGACTGGGCGCAGTCGACTATCTGCTGAAGCCTTTTAAACAAGCTTCGGTTTAGTCAAACGATCAAGAGCCTGCCGGAGGCCACTTCTAGAAAGCTGTCCGATGGTGACGCAGTCAAACGCCGGTTTTGGAGATTCAGCAAGGGACCAATCGGCGAATTGTCATCAAGTCAGGTTGATTTTCAATACGCGGGCAGAAGTCGGCCTTCTGACACATGGCTGTGATCGTATCGAACACACCTGGGCAGCCCACGGTGGAACAAAACAAAGCTCTCGTTTGCCAAATATGCAATACGCACGCCCTGGCTCTTCACGGATGGTGAACGCGGCAGCACAGCCATCAGCGGATCGCGGCACAAAACCCGCGATGAGAAGGTCTTGCTCTGTTCTGCGGTGAGTGTCCGAGTGAATCCGAGTCGATTTCCCCTTTCTCGAACGCAGCGTCCTGGTGAACCGGAGTGAGCTCTTGCAGTGTCAGTTTCACACCTGGATATGTCGCTTTGAACTTGCGCACACGATCTGGAAGAAATGCCGATGTCGCAGAGACAAGAAATCCAATCGAGAACCGTGGCTCCGCTGAGTTTTTTCCTTAACCCCGGCTGGTGCTCACGGGCCGGCAGTCGCGCGCGCTGGCACAGTCCGATCAAGAGCGCAGCGAGGATAAGAGCGATCGCGCAAGCCAGCCGGTCCATTGCTGCTGAGAATCCTGCTACCTCATTTATGAGGCCTTAATGCCAGCACACAGACCCCGTCCCAAATGAGAATGGCCTACTCCCTTAGACGGAGAGTTTCTCATGGCGACGATACCCAGCTTGTTCGAGTCGAGTTGAAAGCGGGTTTGCAGGTATTGACGGACAAGAACGGCGCGATTCCTGGATGATGTCATTTGGTCCGCCCGATCGGCTCCATCCGAATATCCTTCGATGATCATGGGATGGTTGAGAGCCGAGCCTCCGTCTCGCGCAACGACGTCGTTCAGCAATTGCTTACCTGTGGCGGACAGCGTTTCTGAGTTGCTGCCATTTTTTACGAAGAGTTCTGCTGCAGGCAGCCATGCTCTCGCATTGGCAGGGTCGCTGAACACTTGATTCTTGCGATAAGTATCGGGAGAGAGGTTGGCCAGGTTATAGTAGCCGCGACGGTGAAAGAAACCCCGGAGGAAGAAGTTGTGTTTCAGAGCCTCAGTATCGTCAGCCATATTGTCGGTCGCGGTATTTACGTTGGATAGCGACTCTCTTACATTCGTAGCGGCATCAACCCCCCGTTCGTCCAGCTCCGTTGCCTCTGCAACCGTCTGCCGAATTTGCTTCGACGTCTTATCAACATGCGCTGCTGCGTCTTTCGCGGAGCTGATTGTGTCATCAAGCTTTTGCATCACTCCGCGAGAACGGATGTCAGATGCCATAGCGTCGACCTGTCCCGATGCATGGCGGAAGTCCGCAGTCGCTTGTTGCGCACTTGCGACCGATCGCCGGATGTCCGAAGCCACAGCCTCATCTCGCAGCAACATTCCTGCCGTCCACGACCGTGTTTCATCCCCGTGACAACATCATCGACATTCCCGACTGTGGTTCTAACTTCGTCTAGTGTCCCGCCGAGCTTCGGCCCAATTTGTTTCAGCGTTGTGTCGCATCCTGGAGCAGCACCATACCCCGATCGAGCAGCTTCGACATGTCAAGCGGCTCCTGGCTCGGAAGCGTGGAGAGGGGAGCAGCGGCGAAAGCGGCTGAGCTTCCTGGACGAACTAACAGATAAGTTCCGCCGACCACTCCCTCGGTGGCGATCGTGACGACGGAATCGGTGCGCACTAACCCGTGCAACCTCTTGTTGATTTGAAATTTGACGCGAAAGCGCGATGAGGGATCGTGGGGCACGCCCACACTAACAATCTGCCCTGCATCCATGCCGGCAACCTTGACCTTGGAGCCTTTGGTTACGCCGGCCAGATTCGTGAATTCCGTATAGAACTCGACGTGCCGTGCGAATGCTGCGTGCTGGTCCCCGACGAGGAATAGCGCCAGCGTAAGGAGCGCCATCTACTTGGTGAGCAAGGCAGAGTTTCGTGGGAAAGAGACACCGTACCGGATGTATCTGCGAAACGCTGGTGGCTTGGAACCCGGAACGGCCGTCCTGTTTGGGGGGATTTCCGTTGGTAGAGTGACATCAGTGCGGCCTGACCCGGCCGATCTGTCCCATATCGAGATATCGCTTGGCGTGAAGCAGGGAACTCCAATTAATGCCAGGTCAATGGGTAAGGTTAGCTCCGTAACCCTACTAGGTAACCCAGTCGTATCCATCACCACTGGGTCAAACTATGCTCCGCGCCTGACACCTGGCGCGGTGATTCCATCCCAGGAAAGCATTAGTATGGATGACCTGGAGCGCAAAGTCACGGCGCTCGCAGACACCGCGTAGACCACGCAAACATCCGTGAATAGCGACGTAAACAACGTCGCTGCTGATGCCCGGCGGGTGCTTGCGAATCTGCACAATCTGACCGGTCCTGCTAATCAAGAGCACGTGGCAGCGATTCTGTCCAATACAGACCGTACCGTCGCACAACTCTCATCGAAGGTAGGCCCGACACTCGATAACGTGAACCAGACAGTAACCAATGCTAACCGCACGATCACAATGCTCCAGCAACCGATATTGTCTGACCTTACCCGACTCAATGGAACCCTTCACGCAGTTCACGGCGTGGCGAGCAATGTGCAATCAATCCTATTAGAAAACAGGGAAAACATTGACGACACTCTCGAAAACATGCGACTGACAACGGACAATTTGACCGACTTCACACGGACCATCAAGGAAGAGCCATGGAGCCTGGTACGAATCAGACAGCCTGAAGACCGAAGAGTTCCGCAAGAGAAACGGCTACTCACGACGATTGCCGTCAACAAGGGACCAAGCTCACGTGTGAACCCGATCGCAATGATGTCGATCACGAGGGAAAGGGCTCCAAAGCGCCTCAGTTCGTTCCCGCTCTGCATTGCAAAAATGAATCCGGCACTCACTGAAACAGTTGCGATCATGGGCAATGCATCAACACCAATCTCCGCCATCTGCTGAATCGCCGCCAGCCAGCGTCCACGCCTGCCGACCACGGGCAGAATGCGCGGAATTGCGAGCAGGCTTGACCAGAACTGCATGGATAGTCGTCCAACATAGGCGAGGTGCTCGATGGCGTTATCGCCAATGTCTTCGAGAACACTCACGCGCTTGTCTCCTGCGGAGCAAATTCCGAAAAACGATCGAGTCGGCCGACCTCGAAAAGATTCCGGGGCTGTCCAGATAGTCCTGCCAGCACGAATCGCGTACTTTGGCTGCGTGCAATGCGAACCGCTTCCAACAGCGTGGCCAGACCGGATGTGTCCATGTAAGTGGCCCGCGATAAATCCACAATAACTTGAGCTGGCCTTGATCGAAGAGCAGAGAGGAGCTTGCGACGCATCTCGTCGGAATTATTGACGGTCACCCGCCCTTCAATTGCAACCGTAGAAATCATCACGAACCCTCATTGGAACTTGATGACATTACTAAACTTAGAGGGACTCCTAATCCGCGGGCTGCCAGGGTTGTGGCACCCGTACACCCCATGCCGCACCCCCGAAAATGGCAATAATAGGTGTCTGCATGCTTGCGTGCCCTTCGTTCACCGCGAGTCCAATGCTTCCGCCAAGTGTTGCTGGAGAAGGCCCACGCTAGCCGAGAAATAGGAAGAAACTGACGTGAGCCGTTTTCGAGCACGTCTATTCCAGGAGACGTTTTCACAAAAAGTTGGAGAAGGTATGCTCAGGTTCCATTCGCCAACAACTCTAACGGAGGGCAGCCGAAAAAGAAGCTGTTACAAATAGTAGGATTGATCTGAAGGAAAGTAGATCGAATCAGCGTTCGAGACGCGCCTCGTCAGAAAAGTCGCAGAGACCAAACTGACGGAAGTGCAAGTTCCTGCATTTTCAGTGAGGGAATTGAGACTAGTGGTGTCGACAGTCGATGGTGTCGAAGGTTGGACCCAACAGCTACACCCTCCAGCAAGGCCGCCCATAAACGACGTTAAATTAGAACTCCGAGTGAACCGCTCGCGGAACGCGAAAAACAAAAGCCCAACCGGGCAGGTTGGGTCGAAGTCTGACTGTGAGCCTAGGAGACAGTCATCAGCCAAGAACGTTTTCGCCAACCGGAGCGTGGCACGTGGATGCCTGCGATATCAACTCAGGCTTTGGCCCTGACGTCGTAAGTGTTCAGCGTACTCAAAATCATTTGAACGACTGCTTCGTCCCCGATCGCGGTATTCATCATCGTGTGGTAAATGGCGCGATCCGGCCACTCCACGTGGAAATATCTCTGAATGAAATCGGCGCGCTCCCGGTCGACGGTATCGACAAGCTGTTCGGCTTCTTGCTGTGTCTTGCCGCGCGCTAGGAGGCGTCGCACTTTCTCTTCTCGGAGAGCGTAGAGAAATACGCGTAACGTGTCCTGACGATTCCTAAGAAAATGTTGCGACCCTCGACCCACAATAACGGAGTTTCCCTTGTCTGCCGCATGCTCGACGACCCGCTGCGTGATTCTTACAATGTTCTCGCTGTCGACCAGGTTAAGTTTGGGCGCATTGAGGCTGCCCTCATAACTGCCGCGCATAAACGATTTGAAAAGACGGTAGTAGAGCGGATCCTGTCGTTCCTCGCGAGCCTCAACGACGGCTTCGGGGCAGCGAGCCAGCCTGGCGATCTCTCCTGTCAGCAGTTGGTCCCAGAGTTTCCAGCCGAGTTGCTTAGCCAGCAACTGCGCGATATCACCGCCGCCACATCCGTATTCACGCTCAATGGTAATGATTTTGATCACGAAGTTTTCCTTCAAGTCAAGTAGTCTGATTTTGAGATCTCTATCCGTCCGTTAACCCACCGCCACTTCTCCGCCCCCTCCCGGCTCATTCTTTTTTAGAACGAATGACAGCAGGAACATGATCGCTGAGAGCACAGACAGGACCCAGAACATATCGATATAAGCCAGAGTCGCAGCCTGTGTCTGCACCATTTGGTAAACACTGGCATAGGCTCGATGCAGCGCGTCAGGCCGACTCATTCCCGAGTGCATGAAGAGCTGGCTCGCGTCGCCGATTAAGTTCTGGAAGTTCTGACTGCCTGGGGTTGTGTGACTGATCAAAACCGACTGATGGTATTGCGATCGACGGTCAATCACGGTTGTGACCAAGGAAGTCCCCACGCTGCTTCCAATATTTCGCATGAAGTTGACCATGCCGGCAACTGCATTGCTCTTCTCAGCAGGCATGCCAATGTACGCCGCCATCGTAATCGGCACAAAAAGGAAACCAATGCCGACACTCTGAAAGACGCGCAACCAGGAAGCGGAAACGAAGCTGATCGTCAAGTCAATGCGCCAGGTAGAGTAGTACATCCCGAATGCCAGGCACAGCCAGCCAAAAGCGATGATGTAGCGGGCCTGGAATTTGGTTGTGAGTTGCCCGACGACAGGCATGGCGATCAACACGACTAAACCGCCGCCAGAGAGGACCAATCCCGCTAGTTCGGCGGTATATCCCAACAGCGTCTGGAGAAACAAGGGCATCATTACCAGACTGCTGAACAGCAGGATTCCCAAGGTGAACATCATCATGTTCGCACCCAGGTAATTGAAACTTTTGAAAAGCCGAACCTCGATGATCGGGTTTTTGTTAAACCATTCCCAGATCACCAGCGAGACCAGGCACACACTCGACACAATCGCCAGAGTCACGATGACGTGGGAACCGAACCAATCATCCTCCTGACCTCTGTCTAGGATGACCTGCAACGCGCCGACGCCCAGGACTAGAAATGCGATTCCGATATAGTCGAGTTTTACACCAGCAGTCTTGAGCCGGCCGAGGTAAGGGGGGTCTTCAATCAAGCGATATACCAGCCCCAACGCGAGAATGCCGACCGGTAAGTTGATCAAGAAAATCCAGCGCCAGGAATAATTGAAAGTGATCCACCCGCCCAGAGTCGGACCGACGGTCGGGGCAACGACCGCCGTGATGCCGTACAATGCGAAGGCCAAACCGCGTTTTTCGGGCGGGAAAGTGTCCGCCAGAATAGCTTGCGCCATTGGCTGGAGTCCTCCGCCGCCGGCGCCCTGCATCGCTCGGAATAGCAGCAGGAGCCCAAAGCTCCCAGCCGTTCCGCAAAGCACGGAACTCACGGTGAAAATTGCCAGGCATGCCATAAAAAATCGTTTCCGCCCAAAGGTGACGGCTAGCCAACCACTGATAGGGAGGACGATGGCATTGGAAACTAGATAGGAGGTGAGCACCCAGGTGCTGTCGTCATTGCTAACTCCGAGACCGCCACCTATGTAGGGCAAAGCAACGTTGGCAATGCTGGTGTCGAGAACTTCCATGAAAGCCGCCAGCGCCACCACCACCCCAATCAGCCAGGGATTGTACCTGGGCACCCAGGGGGCGTGTTCCAGGGGGAGAGCTTGGGCAGCATCACTCATCGCAAATACACCTTCGGCTCCACGCTCATGCCTGGCCGAAGCTGCAGGTCGCGGTTTTCGCCGGGATCAAGCACGATCTTCACAGGGATGCGCTGGACAATCTTCACGTAGTTGCCGGTGGCATTTTCAGGAGGGAGAACGCTGAAAAGAGGACCAGTGGCCCCGGCAATGCTATCTACGTGGCCTTTGTAGGTGCGCCCACTCGAATCCACTTTAATTTCGACCCGCTGTCCGGGCCTCATATGCTTGAGCTGAGTCTCTTTAAAGTTCGCCGTGATCCAGACGTCTTCGAGAGGAACGACGGTAAGTAATTGCTGACCCGGCTGGACGTTGAGCCCCACAACGACGTTCTTATTCACCTCACCGCTCACGGGCGCGACAATTTTCGTATACCCCAGGTTCAGCTCAGCCTGCTCCAGAGCAGCACGCTTCTGCTGGACATCGGCCACAGCGGCCAGAGCGCGGGCGTGCGTGGATGCGACTTGTTGCGGACCGGTCTGAGCGGTGTTGTGACTCGCTTCGGCTTGGACCAGCCGCTCGTTAGCCTGCCGTACGGCTTGTTGAGCGGCTGACTCGTTGGCGTGGGCGGCAGCTACAGTCGCCGAACTCGCTTTCGCCGCAGCCAGCGCCTGATCGTAGATCTGCTCGGAGACGTTCTGCTTGTCTACTAGGCGTTTGTATCGTTTCAGATCATCCTGCGCCTTTACGTCGTTGGCTTCGGCTTCTTCCACCTGAGCACGGGCAGCATCAAGCTGCTGTTCAGCGGCGATAATACCGGCATTGGCGTTTTCTACGTCCGAGGTGGCTGACTTCAACTGGCTCGAAGTGCTGACCGAAGTGATGGGAACGGTAATATTGAGTGATTTCGCTGTCGCTTCGGCGTTCGCAAGATCGGCTCGCGCCTTGTCCACCGCCACCTGATAGTCTTTGGGATCGATTTCCACCAGCACCGTCCCAGCCTCGACGTGCTGGTTGTCGTCTACGTTCACTTTGAGCACGTAGCCAGAGACGCGGGCGCTGACGGGATAGAGGTGAACATCCACTTGAGCATCATCGGTGGACTCGTAGCTGGCAAAATAGCGCCACAAAAGAACTGCGAGTATCCCCACGAACACGGCCGCAACAATCACAAGTGCTGTGCGGAATTTCCTGCGGGGATAGCGCCGCGGCGTACGCCTCGACACTACGTTGTCTGTGGGCGGTGAACCTGCCGGCGATTGGTTGTCTTCAAGCGTTGAACCAGGATGATCTGCGTTCATCAGACGGCCCCCGTTCACTGAGTTGTTAAGTATTGACTATAATTGGTGCGCGCCACCCCTAAGGCGCGAGCAAGCTGCAGCTTGGCCAGGTTGTGACTGTACAGACTGGAAATATACTGGTCATTCGCACTGGCCAACGATTGTTGGGCCTGCACTACCTCAACGCTGTCAGTCACGCCCGCAGCAAAACGCTCCTGAGAACGCGCCAAATTCTCATTCGCCAAATCCACGTTCTGATGTGCGACGGTTACCTGCTCTTTGGCAGCCTGTAGATTCAAGAAAGCAGTGCGTACGTCATAATCGATCTGACCGCGAAGATTTTCTGCCTCTGCTTTTCGCTGCGTAAGAGACGCTTCAGCTTCCGTGATGTCTCCCTTAATGCGCCCGCCGGTGAATAACGGAACACTCACTCCCCCTTGGACAGTGAAAGCGCCGTGAGAGTGGTTGAATCTTGCCCCTTGAATGCCATAGTCCCCGTTGACCGCGACCACAGGATAGCGCTCGCCGCGAGCCGCAGAAAGTTCTTGTTGAGCAGATTTCAAGGAGCTCAGAGCGGCACGAAAGTCGCTGCGTGACGTGTAAGCGCTGCGCAGAGCGTTCTCCACGGTAGGTGGATTCAAATCTCCATAGGGCAGCTGATCTGCGATCTCGAAGGCCTGCCCTAAGGGCAACCCGATGGCCCGCCCGAGGTTGAGCTTCGCAATGGCAAAGTTGTTCCGAGCAATGCTGAGATTGTATTGCTCGGTGTGAAGTTGAACGCCTGCGCGGGTCACGTCAATTTTAGGGCTAGTGCCAGCCTGCAATTGCTCCACTGCCTGCTGGTAGAGGGCCTGGGCATTCTGCACTAGGGCTTCGGCGGCAGATATGCGGGAGTTGGTCTCGATCACCTGCAGATAAGCGTTTCCCACTATGAGCGTAATCACGTCGAGCACGTCTTGATAGCTCAGCTGAGCCGCCTGCTCGGCTGTTTGCGCCGCCCGGAACCGTTGAATGGATGCGAAACTGAATAGAGTTTGAGTTAGGCTTGCCTGCGCAGCACTATAGCTGAAAGGCCCGATGACCGGAGGGACAAGAGCTGTTCTGATACCTAGAGTGATGGAGACGAACTGCTCGACGTTTTCTGTGGCTCCCGCACTTACTTGCGGCAAAAGACTGCTCAACGCACGCAGTCGCTGTCCTCGCGCTATGCGGGCATTTTCTCCACTCTCGATCTCGCCGAGATTGTAGCGCAGAGCCATGTTGATGGCATCACGCAGCGTGAGGTGTACAACCTCGTTAGTCGCAGGGCCGCTGGGAACACTTCCGAGATTACTTGATGAGATCTGACCGGTTTGTCCCTGAGCGCAACGTGTTATCGTCAGCAGTAGAGTGCATAAACGGGCGAGCAGAACTAGAGCTTTTCTGGTGTCATCGAATGTTCTTCGACCTGGTTTCGCTACGCTAGTTGACGTCACAGGCCCTCCTTATCATCCTGTTTGGGCGCAAATGCCCCTGCAGTGAGATTTGATGTTGTGTTGCCGGATCCCGCGAGAACCGCACGACCCGTGATCGTGACCAATACCACGAATCGGCCTGCTGGAAATGCCACTATCGACGTGGATAGATGCACACACGTCCCGTGTTGATTCAAGGTTGTGCTCCGCCTGTCGATTCGGGTTGCGGCGAAGGATTGGCGCAACCACGCCACAAAGTCTTTGGTCACAGCTCGGAACCCGAGGCGCCGGCACCACTCGAGCTGCCAACCAAAGGGTCATAGAAGTCCTTGCGTAGGCAAGCCTAACACTTGCGTGCAGTCGAGCCCACGTGAAACAAATTTGCTGAACACCTGGTTGCAACGGCCGTACTAGGATTCGCCGATTAGTTTTGGCT